>JAFDIX010000746.1 GCA_019307805.1 Deltaproteobacteria bacterium
AGAGGGTCAATTTTGTGGAATCGGACATGGAATGGAAATCCTGTGGGGCAATGTTCAATTTCTTGCGGGAGATATTGATATTCTGAAAGGCGCCCACCTTGCAATAGGTCCTGCCCCGTGCCCGTGGATCAGGGTTATAGTACAGGTCGTGGTCCCACCTTGAACGGGGCACCTCGGTAATTCCGCTCCTCATGGCCAATGAGGCGTCCCAGATCTCCCTTGGGGTGTTGCCCAGGGAATTGACCTGTGCCATTCCGGTGATGGCCACCCGCAGGCCGTTTTCTTTCGATCTTACCCGGGGTCCGGCCGCCGGGGCAGGGCGCTTGTCCCATTGGGGGAGAGAAAGTGTCAAGGGCCCTTCAGCCAGGTCCCGATGAAATTCGGAAATTGTGAGTACACGATTGATGGCGCCGGATATTGCACCACTCATGAACTGACCATCGCGAATACAGGTTTCCTCATCCATGACAGGGCCACCAGGTTTCCCGGTACCCCTGGCAGCAATAAGCAGGCTATTTACACTCAGGGTTTCCAGACGGCGCCGAAATGCGATCTCGTCATGCCGGCCCGAAGCCATCTCTCTCTCCAAAGTGCAGATGGCCTCCATTTTAGGAGTCTTGAGAGATCGAACCCTGAGACCGATGCTCTCGCCGGAAACCGCTGTCATACCAGGGCGGGAATCAACGATCAGGCGTTGGTACAAAGGACACAACGCACCTGTCGCAACAATCTCCCGGGTGGCCAGGTAGGCCGTACCTATTTGCAGGGCATCGGCGCCTAACATGAGTGCCCTAAAGGCAGTCTCCCGGTTGAAAATACCCCCTGCCAGCACCAGGTGCCGACCCTTGAAAAGCGCCGGCTCTCTCTGTCTGAGGTCCAGAGCAATCTGCGCCAGGATCAGGGTTGAGTGCTCCCCCACATGCCCGCCGGCCTCGTTTCCCTCCAAAACAACAAAACGCACGCCTGCCTCGAGGGCCATACGGATCAAGTCCCCGCTGGATGCAACATAGATCGTTTGGATTCCCTTCTCCTGGAGTCCTGCGGCATAAGATGGTTCCCCGGCTGCAATGACCGCAAAGGGCGGGCGGTTTTCCTCTATCCAGGCAAGCTGCTCTTCGAGATGAGGATTTTCCGGGAGCGCGATAAAATTCACCCCAAAAGGGCTTTTGCCCATGATCTCCCCGAGGCACTCCAGGTCCTGCTCCAATTCCACGCGACTTTTCATTCCCAGGGCTATCGTGGGAAGGCCTCCCGCCTCGGATACAGCCTGGGCGAATTCCGGTATATCGCTGATCCAGGTCATGGCGCCCTGGATAAAGGGGTATTTGGTCCCCAGTAACCCGGCAGAGGAATTCTCCAGGAAACCATCCAGTTTGTCAGGGGCCTCAAGGCAGATACTCGCTATTTCCTTGATGAAGGCTTCTATGGCCTGATGGGTAGAAGGACCGAACCGTTCGGCGAATGTTCCGGCAAAAGCCGCTTCGGGCCCCAGAAAAATAAGATCCTGGCGGCCCAGCTCACTCTCCAAGGCCGGAATGACCATGTCTTTCACCTTGCGGGCAAAGGCGCGGCGGTCATGTTCCGTGACCTCGCCTTTGCACAGAGCACCCGTGTCTTGCTTCAGTTCTTTGACCGCCAGAGAGTTGCCTTTGTCAAAGAAGCGGCAAGAAACCCCGAGGTTCTGGCCCACCAGGTTCGTGTGCTCGGGACGCAGTCTGGACAGGCGCTGTTTTATGTCCCGATTTGCGGATACCAGGTCTGTCTGCCAGTGGAGACTCTCGAAAACGATACCCTTTGCGCCGCTGCAAAGAAAGGCCGCAGCTGCCTGAGGCGTGGCTACGCCGCCCCAGATGATCAGCCCGGGCTTCCGGTCCCCATGGCCCGCCATTTCCCTCAGGGTAGAGTAAAGAACGCCAACTGTTTCTGTCCCCACAAAGCCCGCGGCTTCGGCGCCCTTAAGGGCCACGGCCGGGGGATGCCACTCCGATTGAAGGGTAAGGGTGAGGAAGTCCAGATCCCCGCTGATCGGGATACATTTGAGCCGTGCCGACATCTCACGCAACCGCTCAAGAAATGCCTCGGGAGTGTCGGTTACCAGAGCCGGATGGTATTCCACCCAAAGGGTCTCCACATTGGACTCCTGGAGAAACCCCTCGATCGCTGAATCCATGAAAGATTCTGCTGAGATCTTTATATCTTTTGCCCCCGCAGCCTTGAGGACTTTTGCGGTATCATCAGTGTGATCTTCGCTGACATCGAATATGGCACCTGTCGAGGTCTGACGAGCGACCTCGAGCACGGATTGATTGATTTCATTAGGGCGCCAAAGGAAAGCGAGTATAGGGTTTGATTGTCGCGTAGACATGATAAGTACAATACCTCTCTAAAGGGTTAAAGGGGGTGCTTCCAGCCCGAACATAGATCAGCCTCTGCATACTCCTCTGCAAGACTCTTTTCTATTTCTTTTCTGAGTTC
>JAFDIX010000139.1 GCA_019307805.1 Deltaproteobacteria bacterium
TAATGGGCCCTTTTCCCATGATGGGTGGTGAGGGTATAGCGAAACTTGCTGGTCTCCCTGGCACCCAGGGTAAGCGTATACTTCACCGTATCCAGATCCACCTTTTCATAGCTGCCGTACTTGCCCCTGTTGGTTACTTTCCAGGCAGATGTCTTGAAATTACGCCGTACTTCCACTTTAGCGGGAATCCCACGGGTGTTTTTGACTTCAACCTCGAACTCCCGAATTTCGTCCCATCCGCTGATATTTCCCCTGCTGTCAAACATGTATTTATCGGTCTTGTATTCCATGAGGAACCGAGATTGAGTTCCACATCCTCATCCACCGGAATGTACTTGAAGCCGGACTGCCCGGCATAGGACAGGTATCCCGAAGCGTCCACCGATCTGTATACTTTTATGGCTCCGCCCGGGATAGGGGTTTTTCCCAACCGATGTGCCTGATTGTTTTTGAAGCTCAGAAAATGCACGACTCCCTTGCCATACCGTTCCTCCTCGTACTTATAGAGATTGACAACGGGAATCCCGCTCACTGAAAAACTGGGCAGGCGTTTTGCCCATCCATTTGGAATTGTCTCCGTTCCCTCGATTGTGTAAAGGAAGTATTCGCTGAGCCCCTCCTTCCTGATCTCTTTCGGCCTTTCCATGTCCGCCTCATCAAGGCGCATGAACTCTTTTTTTGCCCTTGCCAGGCGTGCCTTTCCCTCAACCATCGCCGCTGCCGGAGCCCTGGCAACAGGGCCCGGGCGGCCATAGGGATGTTGACGTCGGGCGAGTTGTGCGATCTGATCAATGAGGTTTATTTTACCCACGATTAAACGCACTTGCGCCCGCTCATAATCTTCTTGACTCCGCTCTGAACCTCCCAGAGACCCAGATTACGCACACCGGGGGGGAAGGAAAGATCCAGGATGTCGATTTTCCCTCCTGCCCTCTTGGGCATCATGTCCAGACTGGTGGGATCAATGAGGGTATTTGCCCATGAGAACTGGAGACGGTTGAGGCCCTCTTTCAAGGTAAGTTCGCGCGCCTCCCGGACCAGGGTCAAATCAGCGGAATTGTAGATGGTCAGTTGCACCGTATCTCTCTTTGGAAGGGTGACAAGGTCCACCTTGGCATAGGCAAGACCCTGCAAAAAAAACACCAAGGCTGCTGTGAAAAATATCCATTTGCGGTTCATCTTATCTGCTCCTCTCAGCGAATGTTTCTGCGGTGGTAGCGCATGACCAGTTCCTGCTTCCCCCGGGCCGGGAGCCCGACCTCGAATTCCAGGGTATGGGCATCTTTGCGGGTGTATTCCATATTGCAGGCTTCCATATCCCACTGACCGGGGATATACTGAATCATAATGAGTCTCGCCGGCTTGTCCTTGAAATTCTCGATAGAGGCCTTTATCTGTTCATCCGTATCGTAGAGTACGATTCTATTGTTTCTATTTCGTCGAACATTGATCCGTTTCTCTCGCATCTTCCGCTGGGTCACCACAATATCCCGGCTGTCACCGATGGTGATCTCCATATCTTCACCCACCGGGACTATCCCGGACCTGTCCTCCCCCAGAAAGATGGTGCTCCCGTGGCCATCCTCCTGAAAAACACGTATCTTTCCTTTATGGAGAGGGGCCTTCCCAAGCCCGTTTTCAGGGACATTGTTGAGCCGGTACGTCACCGGGATGCCCACGTTCCCGTCGACTTTCTCCGGGTCCCAGGGTAGCTTTTTTGCATCGAAGACCCAGCGTTTCTCTATGGGAAGGTTGTCATTTTTAAAAAAGAGCAACTGCTTGGTCTCTCCCCGTTTAATATTCGTCTCAAAGCTCCGGCCTCCTCCCGGTTGCACGGTGGCCCCCAGGAAGTCCTCGCCGGAGAAGTTGCGCAGAACAAGAAAGCTTTTCAGGCTTATGCGTTCTTCGTCTTTGTCGGCGATTGCCTTGTAGGTAATCAGCCGATCAAAATAAAAAAGCAGGTAACTGATGCGAACACTGACCTCGACGGCATCCTTGCTGTGGATGTCCCACACCAGGGCCTCTTCCTTGGGCGGATAACTCACGCTCAAAAGCGACACCCTTCCCCTTTGGTTAAGAAGGGAAAGGCGAATGGAATCCGGATCAATCCGCACCGCCTTCCAGGAAAAATCCACCTTGTTCACGCCCTTCTGCAGCATGAGGCTGCGCTCTTCCTGGATGAGCGTCGCCTTTGGATTGTCAAGGCGTATAATGGTCTTGGCTCGCTCCGGAAGGGCGACCATTTTGATTCTGGCCTCCACGGGGGTCCCATAGAGGAGAATGCCCAATGCCAGCGCCATGAGTGTATGAAGGGGGTATCTTGGTCTCATCGTCCTTTTCTCCTTTCCATTGACAATCAAATTAAAACCTTTTACACGGTCCCGACTCTTTCCATTGATCCGGACCCCTCCCAGAAGCTATCCCGGCAGCACATCACAAAAAAGGAATCCATTTCTTTGCACCTTTTCCCCGATGATGATGGGGATGCCTTCACTGAAGATAGGGCCGTCAAACACAAAAGTATGGAATTCGCCGTTTTCTCCGCAGGGGTCTACATGGGGTGGAAGTCCCGAGAGAAAGTCGTCATCAATGACCCTTCCGGCAAAGGAGGCATCCAGGACTTTTGAATCCAAACAGGTCACAACGGCCTTGAAACCCTGATCAATAAAATCCCTGATCAATGTTCCGGTGTCCTTTTTCCACAAGGGGAAAAGGGCCCGCATGCCCACCTGCGACAATTTCTCTTCCCTGTATTTCTTCAGATCCTCCAGGAAAATGTCCCCGAAACCCACTGTAAGAATATTCTCTTTCCGGCACTGGGAGAGCATTTCACCCATCTGCTCCTCATATATGGTGTTGTCCGCCTCCTTGGGGATGGAAACCTCTTTGATGGGAAGCCCCAGGATGTGGGCCTGCTTTTGAAGCAAGCCCCTCCTCACCCCATGCATACTGACCCTGTCATAGTCATGGGTCACCGTGGTCAGCAGGGCAACGACGTCGTGGGCCTTCTCCCCCTGGAGATGGTGATAGGTCATAGCACTCTCTTTTCCACAGCTCCATGACAGTAAGATCTTCTCGCTCACATCACCCTCCTAGCTTGTTGTCCCAGAAATAACTTTAACAATTTCATCCCACTAAGGCCAGGCAAGGAGGGTCTCTCACAGAGATCCAACTCCAATTTCACCAAGTGCCATTATCACACCCCCTATCTCGATCCTTGTGGTACAGTGCAGGCACAGAAGTCAATTTCCACGTTGGCAACCGTCTTCTGGGGCTGTCCGGTGAATGCTTGCCAGGGATCGGTGCCGTTCTATGGAATTCGGAATAAATAGTTGGACTCTGTGAGAGACCCCCATGCCGGGCGACCCATGGTCATACTTCTGAAATCTTTATCATAATATTTATAGGTATTTCCGGGACACCCTCCTAGCGGTAATCATCCCTCACCGGATAAAATACATCGAGTATCCTGCATTCTGTAATGGCCCTGCCCGAGTGGGGCGCATCGGGAGGGATGACGGCCACTTCCCCCGGGCCCAGACGTCTTGTCTCCCCCGCGACGGTAAATTCAAACTCTCCCTCGAAACAAGTGGCCACTTGTTCATGGGGGTGGGAGTGATCGGGGATCCGGGCATCCGGTGCAAGCTCCCAGTGGGCAAATGTCATGTTCTGACTATGGATGAATCTCACTTCACATCCTGGAAAAATCTCGTTTTTGTCAATGTCCGAAAGTGTAAGAAAAGGCATTTTTCCCTCCAATCTTCTTTGTGCTATCAATGGGCACCCCTTTCATATTATCCCGACACTACATCGACCTGAGGCAATTGATCCACCCCTCCTTCGCAATTTTAGTGACCGGCCCTTGCCCGGGATAAATCGTGACTTCAGGGGGAATGACATTATTGAGTCTTCGAAGGCTCATCATCATCAGCCTCATGGTGTCCGGACCCCATATCTTCCCATACCCTCCTTTCATGAGGGCCATGCCGCTGAACAGGGCCCCGGCCTCCTCGACATAAAAGCTGAGGGAACCATAGGTATGCCCCGGGGTATGGAGGACGGCCATGGCACTGCCCTGAATCTCCAGGGAATCATTCTCTTTAAGGAGGATATCCACCTCCATGGGATGGCCCAGTTCTGCAAGTCCCTCCTGATCCATTGCGTGGATGCAGACCTCTCCCCCAAACCGCTTCTTTAATAGGGGGGTTGCCTCTGCCGCCGCCTCAGAGCCATGGGTGAGCAGCAGGTATTTGAGCCTGACTCCCATCTGCTCAATGACCCGGCCCATGTCATCACCGGCATCGACCGCATCAATGAGTGCGGCTTCCTTTCCCTTCACAAGCAAATATGTATTGCTCCCATAATTCTCCGGTCCAAATCGCTCTATCTTCCATTCGCCATTGTGCTGCGCCATTCCACCAACCTTTCTAATGGATTTTAGACAAGTTTATACCGTATAATGTTCCGATGCAATTTAAAGTATTGCCGTGAACCTCCCCTATTCCCCCCTCATTCATCCCATGGCCCGGGAATAGAGGCATTGAGAATGTTATGGAAAGGAAAAAGCTTTACCATCCCGGAGACTTGATTACCACTTTTATGGGTGAGATCGGGATAGTGGTTTCCCGGGAGACTCTTGCTTCTTTGAGAACCATGTTCAAGGAGGGAAACAGGCCGGGGCATTATTTCGCTCCCGGTTGCTGCCACAATCCCGACTATGTCACCCAAATCCCCATATTCTTTGAGGATGGGACCTTTGATGTCATGCGGACAATGAATATCAGTAAAAATCCTGGCATCCCTGAAGAAAAAAAGCATAAACTTCTAGAAACCATGGGAGTTGATGGGGTTTAGTACGAAAGGAGAGGGAAAATGGAGGATTGTATATTTTGTAAGATCGTAGCGGGAGAAATCCCCTGCTTCAAGGTTTATGAGGATGAGAGGGTCCTGGCCTTTGAGGACATTAACCCCATTTCCGAGGGGCATACCCTCATTATGCCCAAGAAGCATGCCCGGAACCTGTGGGAGATCCCGGAAAAGGATCTGACCGCCATTCACCTTGCATCCCAAAAGGTAGGAAATGCCATTCGAGAGGCCCTCGACCCGGCAGGCATCGCCGTTCTTCAACTAAACGGCCGGGGAGTCAACCAGGTGGTCATGCATTATCACCTTCATCTGATGCCCCGTGCATCAGACCACCCCGAGTTACCGGTCACGTGCTGGGAGATCAAGGAAGGAGACATGGAGGCCATAAAAAAGACCGCAGAGAAGATTGCAGAGGCACTGGAGTAAAGACGCCACGCCCAGAGGTCGTGGCTTTGGTTATCCCCAGGGGGGATTTGCTTTGTTGAAAGTTTATTGCCTTATTGAAATTTCAAATAACAAATCCCAAAGAACAAACAAATAACAACACGCGGCGCAAGCGCCTGCGCTGCGCGTGTTCGAAATTCAAAATCCCAAACAAAAAACAATCGCTTTGAATCGGTTTGGAATTTGAGATTTATTTGTAATTTGGTGTTTGGAATTTGTGATTTTAGACACAAAACCCCAAGGCAGGGGCGTGAAGCCTACTCGATAAGTTCCACATTCCAGTAAAGGTAGTCCCGCCAGCTTTCGGGTACCCGGTGAAAACCTATGGTAATCCTGAGGGCAGGAATCCATGTGGGGCGGGAGGGTTTTCGAACCAGGGTCATGGAGGCCTCTTTCGGGGTCCGCCCCCCTTTCACCCGATTGCAGTCGATGCAGCAGGTAACGATATTCTCCCATTCGGTCTTACCACCTCTGGACTTGGGGAACACATGGTCGTAAGTCAATTCTTCCGTAGCATGCCGATTTCCGCAGTATTGACATCGGTGGCGGTCCCTTGCATAAATGTTCTGCCTGGAAAACTTGATAGGGCTCTTATGCCTTTTGACCATCCTGAGCAGGCGGACCACAGAGGGAAGTTTGAGAGTAAAGCTGACGGAGTGAATATCCAAGTCGTACTCTTCGATCACCTCAACCTTCCCGAGACAGAGCATGGTAATGGCCTTTTTCCAGTTGATAATCTTCAAAGGCTCGTAGGTGATGTTTAAGAGGAGTATCTGTTCCATGATATTATGGACCTTGCCCCACTCAATCCTTGGATGCGTTCAATCATCCATTGATATTCTAAAATGGCTCAATTTAAACAAAATTATCCAAGAATACAAGGAAAAAATTTGGCCGGCAAAGCGTGGCATGCGCCGGGCCGATATGGCGCTCTCATTGGGAGAACGCCTTTTTCGGGGCATATTCTTGCCCAGTCTATCCGGGAGGAGGAGCACAGGGCGGACCATATCAAGATCGTCAACTCCGGGCTTAACAGCCTCTCGAGGTTTGCCGAGGAGACGCCCCCGCAGTTTGACTCGGAACAAATACAAGCGGCGGTCCAGGCGGGGCATGATCTTGGCCTCCGGACCATGGTCCATGCAAACGGCCAAGAGGCGGTAAGGGTCGCCCTGGAGGCAGGGTGTGACTCCATCGAACACGGTTATTTCATGGGAAACGATAATCTTTTGAAAATGGCTGAAAAAGGTATAACATGGGTACCCACTGATGTCTGTTAATTGTTATTCTTCGCAGTTCTTGCTGACCGCTGATTGCTGAATGCTGTCCGCGCCCAACCGGAAACAGCTCTTTCCGGTTGGGCCCCAAAAAGGAGAAGCCTATGCCCGGTCATCTCACCAATGCCAATTCCATCAAGCGAAAGGCCGTTGCTATAAAAATTACGGCAATCTATGTCCTGGCGGGCGGGCTGTGGATCCTTTTCGGGAATCACCTGTTGGCCATGCTGTTCAGCGACGCCATAACCACCTCGGGCCTCCAGACCCTGAAGGGTTTGTTTTTCATCCTTGCCACAGGCTGCCTGCTTTTTTTTCTCGCGAGGAAGGAAGTCATTGCTTTTCAAGAAAAAGAGGCTGCCCTCAGGGCGAGTGAAAAGAAATACCATGAACTTGCTGACTCTCTTCCCCAGATCATTTTCGAGGCCGATGACAAGGGCAATTTGACCTTTGCGAACAAGAACGCCTTTGATCTCTTTGGGTATGACCGGCAGGATCTTGACCAGGGCCTCAATGCCCTCGAGATGATAAGCCCCAAAGACAGAGAACGGGCACTGGCGAACATTCTCAAAATACTGCAGGGAGAGGAGCTCCAGGACCGTGAATATGCCGCCCAAAAAAGGGATGGCGGCACCTTCCCGGTTGCCATCCACTCCAATCGCATCATGGACGGAGACAAACCCGTTGGACTGAGAGGCATCATATTCGACCTGACAGAGCTTAAAATTGCTGAAAAAGCCCTGAAGGAGAGCAAAGAAAAGTACAGGATCCTCTACGAAGAATCAAAAAAGGCTGAGGAGGTCTATCGTTCCCTTTTCCACACTTCCGCCGATGCCATCGTGCTCTATGACCTTGAGGGGAAAGTCAATTATATCAACCCTGCCTTTTCCCAGATCTTTGGATGGACCCTGGAGGAATTGGAGGGGAAACAGCTACCCTTTGTCCCGGACTCTGAGAAAGAGGCTACCATGGCAAGTGTCGGGGTAATTATGGGAAAGGGGGAAGCCATCCAGGGCCTTGAGACGAAACGCTACACCAAGGGCGGTAGTCTTATCGAGGTCAATGTCAGTGCATCCCGGTTCCACGATCACGAAGGGGCGCCTGCAGGGATGCTCTCGATTCTGCGCGATACCTCGGAGAAAAAACAGATCGAAGCACAGCTCCAGGAGGCCCAGAGAATGGAGGCCATCGGCACACTGGCCGGGGGCATTGCGCACAATTTCAACAACCTGCTCATGGGGATACAGGGGAACGCCTCCTTGGTACAAAACCTGGTTCGAAGCGGTTCCAAGCTGACGAATCAGCTACTCGGGTATGCCATGGGCGGGAGATATGAAGTCAAACCAATCGATCTAAACCGGCTCGTAAATGATACGGCTGAAACCTTTAGCGCCACCAAAAGAGAATATAGAGTGAGCCTGGAACTCGATCACGACCTGTCCATGATAAAGGCTGACAGTTCTCAGCTAGAACAGGTTCTTATGAACCTTTACGTCAATGCAGCAGATGCCATGCCAGGGGGGGGAGACCTTTTTCTGGAAACATCGAATACAACCCATGAGACCATGCGAACAAAACCCTTCAAAATCAAACCCGGAGCCTATGTCCTGCTGACCGTTCGAGATACTGGGATCGGAATGGACAAGGCGACGACAGACCGCATCTTTGAGCCCTTCTTCACAACAAAGGGGCTTGAGAGGGGAACCGGCCTCGGTCTGGCCTCTGCCTACGGCATAGTAAAGAGCCACGGCGGATATATCGATGTCCAGTCCGAAAAAGGTCAAGGCACCGTCTTTGAAATCTATTTCCCCGCTTCCACCGAAATCGCCCTGGAAGAAAGTGTATGGGACGGAGAAATTGCAGAAGGTCACGGCACGGTCATGATGGTAGACGACGAGGAGATGGTTCTCGAAGTGGGTGAGGCGATCCTTGAGAAATTGGGTTATGACGTCTTTCCGGCCAATAGTGGAAAGGAAGCACTGGAAATCTACCGGGCACACCGGGATGATATCGACATTGTTGTACTGGATATGATCATGCCGGATATGGGTGGGGGGGAGACATTTGACAAACTCAGGGAAATGAATCCACAGGTCAAAGTCTTACTGGCAAGTGGTTACAGCGTCGATGGACAGGCGGGTGAGATCTTGAAGAGAGGCTGCGATGGTTTTATACAGAAGCCCTTTGAAATGGACCATTTCAGCAATAAATTGAGGGAGATTCTAGATCGATAATAAACCTGGGAGGAGAGATTCATGAAGTCCGGAAAATGGAAAAAACTGGGCATCATCCTGGCCATCTTGGTGGTTCTGGGTGCAGTTGTGGCCATTATTGTACCCAGGCTGATAGATCCCAATGAATATCACGGGAGGATCGTTTCCGAGGTCCAGAAGGCAGTGGGTGGAGAAGTACGTCTGGGGCATATCACCTGGGGCATTTCCAAAGGCGTCTGGGTGGAGGTGGACGGCTTTTCCGTGAAGGACGCCGCTCTTTTTCCGGGGGACGTGGAACTTATACGGGTCTATGCCCGAATATCCCTCATTCCATTGCTGAGCAAAAAGATCGTCCTGGGAGAGCTTCTCCTGGATGGGGTTTCCGCCCGCCTTCGTCTTGAAAAAAAAGGAGACGGGGGCAAGGCCGGAGAAGAGATCGCCCAGTCCTCCGATACCGCGCCCCCACCGGTGGGGATACTCGTCAAGGAACTCCGGATAAGAAAAGGGGTGGTTGAGCTGGAGGATAACCTAACGCAGCCCGGGAAAAAAATTGTGAGAATTATTTCTGATTTCACGTTGGATGCGACCGATATCATCCCCGGGGAGCAGATAGGATTTGAGTTTTCCATGCGTGACGAGGAAAAGCCCGGTCTGGGAGCCCTCAAGGCAAAGGGGACCTTTTCGGGGCTGACAGAGTCCCTCACCATTCAAGATCCCAGGCTGCATTTCAAGGCAACCCTTTCATCCATTTATATGGAAGCCCTCAAGCCCTTCCTGAAGAGGGATACGCTCCCCCGGCACCTGGGCGGCAGCCTCTCATTGGACCTTGATTACCAGGGGGACCTGGGAAAACAGTTCAGTGCAAAGGGTACCGCTGATTTGACCGAGATCACCTATCAAGACCCTTCTCTATGGGAGAAAGCCGTGCCGGGGGTCGAGACGAGGATTGACTACCAGTTGGCCATGAAACCGGGCCGGATTGCAGTAGAGCATATGAACCTGAGGCTCGGCAAACTGTCGATCACCGCCAGGGCCCTTCTTGAAAACCTGGGAACCGCACCCGTGATAAAAAACGCCATGATCTCTTCTGATGAACTTCCCCTGAAAGAGATAATCCCCTTTGTCCCCTGGGGGCTGCTGAAAAAGGAGAAAACCTTACTCAGGCAGCTTCTCAGTAGCGGTGGGAAGATCACCATCGAGAAGATTCTACTGCCGAAAATAGGGCTCAAGGGACCGATCCCGGATCCAAAAAAACTCCTCCCGCAAATCGAAGCTGCCGCCCTGCTCTCCGGACTATCCCTGAAACCTTCCATGGAATACCCGAAAATCGAGAACATCCACGGGACAGTTCGCCTTGCAAAGGGGGTCCTGGTAATCTCAGGGCTGACCGCCCGGGCAGGCCCTGCCAGCCTTCCCAAAATAACCGC
>JAFDIX010000747.1 GCA_019307805.1 Deltaproteobacteria bacterium
TGCGGCGGTATGTTATCTCATGGGTGGATCCGATGTGGTCATTCTGAGGCATCCTGAAACCGTGCGCTTGACACGCGCTTTTATTGATCTGATGATCAACGGTGGCATGGCCAGCGATGTACAGGAAGTCTCAAAGCGATTAGACGCTCAAGAGGCCGACCTTATTTCCATTTCACCTGAGCCGAATCTGGACTTTGGTGAACCAGAAGCCGCCCCGAAACCAAAGGCCGCCAAATCCGAGAAAAAGGCGGCAGCTCCCAAGCCTGAGAAGGAAGAGGAAAAGCCTGCTGCTAAGCCGGAAAAGAAAGTCGTTGAAATGAAGCCTAAGGCAAAGGAAAAACCTAAGGCCGAGGATGAGGCCGCTGTGAAGGCAAAGGCAGAGGAAGAAGCTAAAGCCAACGCAGAGGCCGAGGTAAAGGCGAAGGAGGAGGCGGAGACTAAAGCCAGGGCAGAGGAAGAAGCTAAAGCCAAGGCCGAAGAAGAGGCTAAGGCCAAAGCCGTAGCAGAGGCAATGGCCAAAGCCGAGGACGAGGCAAAGGCTAAGGCAGAGGCAAAGACGAAGGAAAAAGAAGAACTACAGGCCCTGAGATACAAAAGGGCCCTGGAGAGGGAAAAGCATGAAGGCGAGATGTCGGCTGCTGAGGGGGAAGAGATTCCCAAGACAGCAGCTGAGAAGCAGCTTAGCCTGGTGGAAACACTGACTCGGAATCTGGGCCGTATACATAAACGTATATGATAACGGATTAGAAGAGGCAAAAAGAAGGAGTCATAAAATGACAGGGCAAGAAGCAAAAGTGAAGACCCGTAAGGGAAAAAAGATTGTCAGGACGGCATCTGAAAAGCAGCTTAACATGGTAGACAGGTTGATGGATAAGGTTAACCGTATACACAAGCGTGTATAATTGAAAATACAAACCTAAAGAGAATAGAGGAGGAACCTCAGAATGGCTACGGAAGAAGTCAAAAAAGTTGTTGTGAAGAAGGTAAAACAGCCGCCCAGGCCTGAAGATCTGGCGTTAGATGTTGCAAGCCAGCAGATGATTGTGAGGTCCAGGGAGATGGAGGTTGAGACCATCTTTGACAGGGCCCAGACCATGAAACAGTGTAATATCGGGGTCCAAGGGACGTGCTGTAAAAATTGCGCACAAGGGCCGTGCAGGCTGCCATTACCCAAAGGCGGCATTGAGGGAGAGGATACGAGAAAAGGTCTTTGCGGTGCGACACCAGAAACCATTGCTGCCAGGAACTTTGCCAGGATGGTGGCCGCAGGCGCCGCCGCCCATTCAGACCATGGTAGAGGTGTTGCAGAAACGTTTTTGGCAGCCGCCAGGAAAGAGACAGAAGACTATCATATCAAGGATACCAAAAAACTCCTTGAAATCGCTCCTGATTACGGTGTGGACATAACAGTTGAAGGGGAGAATGGCGAGATCGTTGACCGGGATATAGATGAGATTGCAGTAGAAGTCGGCGAAAATGCATTGGCACAGTGGGGCCAGCAGTCAGGAGAGGTCTGTACCATAAAGAGGGCACCGGCAACCCGTTATGAGCTTTGGAAAAAGCTGGGTGTTGTGCCAAGAGGTATTGATCGGGAAATCGTAGAGATCATGCACCGGACACATATCGGAGTGGACCAGGATTATGAAAATATCACTGAACAATGTTCCCGTGCAGCCATTGCGGACGGCTGGGGGGGATCTATGATCGCCACGGATCTTCAGGATGTTCTTTTCGGTTGTCCCTATCCCTTGAAAAGTTCGGCCAATCTCGGAGTAATGAAAGAAGACCATGTGAACATTGTTATCCATGGGCATGAGCCGCTTTTGAGCGAGATGATAGTTGAAGCCGCGGAGCTGCCCGAGATGATAGAATTTGCCAAAAAACATGGTGCAAAGGGTATCCAGTTGAGCGGCATCTGCTGCACCGCAAACGAGATTCTCATGCGGCATGGAGTGCCGCTTTGTGGCGATTTTTTGCAACAGGAATTGGCTATTGTGACAGGCGCAGTGGACGCAATGGTGGTGGATGTCCAGTGCATTATGGAGGGCATTGCAAACGTTGCCCAGTGTTTCCACACCAAGATTATTACAACCAATCCAAAGGCAAAGATCGCTTCTGGTGACTGTATCCATATTGAATTCGACGAGCATACAGCCTTTAAAGATGCTAAGACTATTGTCAGGACCGCGATCGAGAATTTCCCGAAAAGGGAAAAGGAGGTCATGATCCCGGATGTCAAACAGGATTTGATTGCTGGTTTCAGTTACGAGGCGGTAGAATATCACCTTGGCGGGACCTTCCGGGGAACATATTATACACTTAATGATAATATCATCAACGGCCGGATACGGGGTATTGCCGGCGTGGTTGGGTGAAACAACGCCCGAACCTCTCTGGATGAGGGGCATATCACAATTTGTAAAGAATTGATCAAGCATGATGTTATCGTTCTTACTACCGGGTGTACGGCC
>JAFDIX010000140.1 GCA_019307805.1 Deltaproteobacteria bacterium
GGCATTTTCAAGGTCAGGCCCCTTCGCGCTTTTAACCGTACCGGTAAAAAGGTGCAGGTTAGGATTAAACTCCTTTGCTATGACCGCGACAATGGAACTGTCCAATCCCCCGCTAATAGAAATGGCATTTACATCATCCATTCTCTTTTTTACAGCCTCTACAACAAGTTCTCTCAGGATGTTGGCCGCCTGCTTAAGGTCTTCTCCAGGGTCCGGCACTTCCGGTGCAAAGGGTTCAAATTCTTTAAGTCCCTTCTTAGAACTGTATACATGGCATGGAGGAAGCTCTTGGATATTGAAACGAACATGATCTTTCAGGCCTTTCATTTCGGAGCTAAAGTAGAATACATCATTGACCGAGCCATAAAACAAGGGCCTGGCGCCCACTGCATCCCGCGCCAAAATGACTTCATCATCTTTTTCTATGATGGCACATGAAAAGCTTCCATCTAAGTATTTGAAGCAGTCCCTCTCATACTTCTCATAATATTCCCTGAAAAGACTTATATCATTTTGACCCTCGGGCCTTTCATTAAATAGTTTTCCATCAAAAAGAATATAGGGGGTTTCCTCAAGCGATGAGCAATATGTCCTGTCAGGGGCCAGGTTGATTTCATTAACTCCCAAAGCGCCCCTAGCATCGGTCAGTGATCGGACAAGGCTATTGTCCGGCCCACGATGATGCATGAGATTAAGCATGTTACCAACTACCGCTGAACTGTCGGTGTCAATTTTTCCGTGTTGCGAAATAATTCCTGCCAAACTTGCCATTACGATACCTCCAAATCAGGTTATTTGTGATGCGAGTTACTTTACAAAAATTTCCCCCAGATTAGCCGTTGTGAGGGGATCGTCCATGTACATCCCCAGACCGGTGCGCTGAACCGATTCCATCCCTCGCTCGTCATAGGCGGGCATCTCCACCTCCGGGGCGTCCTCCGGGGTGACCTCACCGGCAATGGCAATGGCCTTTTCCAGTTTGGTAAAGGAAAAATCGATAAGATACCGCAAAAATGCAAAAGGGTGCCGTATCATGTGGACACCGTATTTCATGCATAGGGCCTGCCCCATCCTGGCGTCCTCCAGGGCGCGATCCGTGGGGTGTTCCTCGTGGGTGGTGGCGGCGCTCTGAAACGTGGGAAGATCCAGCATCAGGTTCAGATGGGCCATCAGGATATTCAACAGGTTGTGGCTGATGAGGCCGTAATTGGGGTTGTACTCGATCCGAGGATCCGCAATGGTGGGATACCCCGCGTGGATACATGTAACCCCTTCATTGAGGAGTTGCGCAGCACAGATCCCGAAGAGCACTTCCGCATGGGTCATGGAAAGGACCCCGTTATAGCAATAGGGCGCACTGATTCCCGCCATGGGCATGGCCGAGATGAAGACCGGCAATCCTGCATTGACAACCCTTACAAAGTCATCGGAGAAATTTTCATTGACCTCCAGGGGCGGTCTCGTAAGACAGAACACCACCATGATGTTCTTTCTCTCGGAGTAGAGCTCCCTGGCCCGGGCAAGGGAGGACTCCGAGGTCACTGCAAAATACAGCGGCTTGGCGCAGTGCTCGGCCATGATATTCATCTGTTCCACCTCGTCCTTGAGCTTGATGCCCCTGCCCATGCCTGCCACCACATCATGTTCCTGTGCGGTCCGGGCAATCCGGGCCGCATGTTCGGGTGTCGGCGCAAGTCCGCCGTTACCCTTATCCTCGTCATAGACATAGGGCGCGGTGCCTCCGATGAAGAAACTGTTGAGGGGCACAAAAAAATCCGCCACACCCGGGACAGTCTCCAGGCACTTCTCCACAAAGGGGGAGGTCAGATAAATGCGGTCTTCATACACAAATGCCGTTCCTTCGGATTCATAGGGTGCGAATGCCTTTTGAATATCCGGCTGTTTGCACCCGACTCCGAGATTTTCGAGAAGCCAGAGGGCATCCCTGTGGGCCTGCAGGAGCATGTCCACGGTGTCCTGCCCCAACAGGGCTTGTGATTTTTCAACCATTGCTGTGTTCATGTTTTTCGCCTTTCTAAAAACGATCACCCAAGCGCAGCAATACCCGGCATCGCCCCTGATCATATCCATAGAGTGCATGCCAGGGGAACACCCGGGAAGATGCTTCCGGACCCTCCGTGCTAGGGCGTTGTCGTCAGTCTTGTCAGTGCCTCAATGATGCGCTCTCGTTCCTGGGCGGTGAGCCTCTCCAGCACCTTGAGGGTATTGGGCTGGATGGGAAAGGGCACATTCTGGAGCAGGGCTTTGCCCGCCTCGGTAATAGTAATGGACACCATACGTCTGTCCTGGGATGTCCTGGACCTGCTGATCAGGGCCTTCCTCTCGAGCCGGTCCAGGATGCCTGTAATGGTGCTTGAATTGGCCATCACAAAGGGCACCAGTTGAGACGGTGCCATGGGACCGCCCTCGTTCAATGCAATAAGGCATTTCAACTGGGGCAGGCTGACATCGAACCGCTTGTTCAACCCCTTTGAAAAAGTCTCTTCAGATTGACACAATTTTCGAATCAGATCCGACAGGGTCTTGACCTGGGCCATTAAGGACCTGGATTCCAAAAGCGGTACCGGCTGCACATGGTGTTCCTTTTCCCACGCTATTTCTTGATTCAGCGGCTTGATAGACCCTCTTCCCTCCTGTTTTAATATACCGTTTTATTTTGAATTTGACGTAAGATCCTCTTCTTTGGCATAGTAAAGCAACTTTGTTTTAAGATTACTTTTAATGATTCTTTTCCTAGTGAAATAGTTTCAACACAAACTAATTCACATGGAACTACATGTCAAGGGTTTTTCCCGAAAAGACGGAAAAGAACTTGCGCGGATTGTTTGAAAGGCCCACTATGGGGGAGGCGCTCGGGCGGGAAGGCTACTTCACGTCCAGGTCCTGGATGCTGAGCATATTGGTGAGGCATTTCAGGGAATGGACAATTTGCTCAATTTCCTTTGCCGGCATGCTCTTGAGGCCGTCCAGGACCCGTTGCTGAATGGGAGGCGGGGCGTTTTGTGCAAGGTGTTTTCCTGCTTCTGTCAATTCAATGGTAATGATGCGGCGGTCATAGGAAATCCGCTTTCTCTCTACGAGCCCCTTCTTCTCCAGACGATCAATAATCCCGGTCACGGTGCTTGAATTAACCATGATGTGTCTGGCAATTTGTGAAGGAGGCAAAGGCCCGTTCTCATCAAGGGCAAGGATGCAGTTGAGCTGAGAGGAACTGACCTGATATTTTTTATTGAGCTCTTTGGTATATAACTCTTTGGCCTGCAGCATCCTGCGAACGGCAAATATGATTTCCCGGGTGAGGGCTTCCTTTTCTGTTGGCGTCCTCTTGTCTGGTTGATTTCGATCCGCCGGCATGGTATCGACCTTTTGAAAATGGAGCGCGAATGCATTCCCCGAAAATTGCCAGAGGCTTCACATACGGTATGGCCTTCGCCGGAAATGCATGCGAAGATTACCCCACACGGTGTTGTTCTTCGGAAAATACCACGAGAAAAAGGCATGTTGCAATAAAATTCGGAAGAAAAACGTATGATTCGATTACAGCATGTTTTTAAATCATTCGACGCAGGCCGCACCTATGCTGTGGAGGATATTTCCCTGGACATAGAAAAGGGTGATACACTCGTGCTGCTGGGTTCTTCGGGCTGCGGCAAGACCACCACCCTGAAAATGGTCAACCGCCTCGTCGAGCCTTCCAAAGGTACCATCTGGGTAGACGATATGGACATAAGTGCCCAGGACCCCGTGGCGTTGCGCCGCCGGATCGGCTACGTGTTCCAGGGTATCGGGCTTTTCCCGCACATGACGGTTGGACAGAATATTGAACTGATTCCCCGCCTCCATGGATGGCCCCGGGAAAAAAGAGAAGAGCGGAGGGACTTTCTGTTGCGGCAAGTGGGCCTCAGTCCGCAGGACTATACAAACAGGTTTCCCGATGAGCTCTCCGGTGGACAGCAGCAAAGGGTGGGGGTTGCACGGGCCCTGGCTGCGGACCCTGATTACCTTCTGATGGATGAACCCTTTGGTGCCCTTGATGCCCTGACCCGCGAGACCCTTCAGCAGGAGTTGCTTGTCCTCAAATCCCAACTGAAAAAGACGATCATCTTCGTGACCCATGATATTTTTGAAGCGCTTCTTATTGGTGATCGGATCGCGGTCCTGCATGAAGGAAGGCTTGAACAGGTTGGGGAGAAAAAGGAGGTCCTTTCCAACCCCGCAACCCCCTTTGTGAGGGATCTCTTTGCCAAGCCCGCCAGGCATCTTGCCGAGGTAAAGGATATGCTGTGATGCCCGACATCTCTTTCCTGCACTATGTTTACGAGCGTCTGCCTGAACTGTGGCTCCGGACCGGCGAACATCTCATGCTGACCGGCTTTTCAACCATGGGGGCCATCATCATTGGCATGCCACTCGGGGTCCTATTGTACCGGTTCACCTGGCTGCGCAGTCCCGGGATGGGCGCCGTGGGTATTCTTCAAACCATCCCCAGTCTTGCCATGCTGGCGTTCCTGCTGGCCCTTCTCCAAAAAATCGGTGTCATGCCCGCCCTCATCGCCTTGACCCTTTACGCCCTTTTGCCCGTCGTCCGCAATACCCTCACGGGACTTTTGGGGGTCTCCCCGGAAGTTATGGAGGCTGCCAGGGGAATCGGCATGACGGAATCCCAGCAACTCACCATGGTGCGCCTTCCCCTGGCAACACCGGTCATCGTGGCCGGGATCAGGACGGCGGCTGTTGTCGGAGTGGGTATTGCCACCCTCTCCGCCTTCATTGGTGCCGGCGGACTGGGTCAGTTCATTAATCGCGGGCTGGCACTGTCCAACACCGGACTCATCCTGCTCGGCGCCGTGCCTGCGGCGATCCTGGCCCTCCTGGTGGATTTTTGCATCGGGGCCTTTGAATGGGGCCTGAGGCCGGAGAGAAAGAAAGACAAAAAAGGATCCATTCGGTCCCTACTCCGGCCCGTCGCATTTTTCATGCCTTTGCTGTTGATCGTTGTGGGAACGCTCGCCTATCTTAAAAGCCCTTCCACGGGATTCGGACCGTCTTCACTGAAGGGGTCTGAAACGAAGATCATTCGCATTGGAACAAAGAATTTCACGGAGCAGCTCATACTCGGCGAATGTATGGCACAGCTTATTGAATCCATGGGCGGTTTCTCCGTGGAGCGCCGCTTCAACCTGGGGGGGACCATGATTTGCCACCAGGCCCTGGTGCAGGGTGAAATCGATCTGTATGCCGAGTATACGGGAACGGCACTGACGGCAATCCTGCAGCGGAAAGTGATTCCGGATCCGGTCGAGGCATACCGCGTTGTCTCAAAGGACTACAGCAGGCGCTTCAAGCTGAAATGGCTGCCCCCTTTCGGGTTTAACAATACCTATGCCATCACGGTAGCCGCTGAAAAGGCAACGCAGGAAGGCTGGAAAACAATCTCCGATCTCGGGAAAGAGGCCAAAACCATGAGGGCGGGGTTTACCGCTGAGTTCGTAGAGCGACCGGATGGGTATATCGGTCTCAGCCGCGCCTACAGCTTTCAGTTCGGCGATGTCCATGATCTGGACCCGGCCCTGATGTACAAGGCCCTTGCCAACGGGGAGGTGGATGTGATTTCTGCCTTTGCCACCGATGGGCGCATTTTGGCATACGGACTTAAAAAACTGGAGGATGACCTGCATTTTTTCCCCCCCTACCGTGCCGCACCCGTTATTCGGGAAGCGCTGCTCCGGGACTACCCGGAAATCCTGGACGTGCTCTCGCTCCTCGGGGGGTGCATCGATGACAGGACCATGCAGCGCCTCAATCTTGATGTGGACGGAAAAAAGAAATCTCCGGCAGAGGTCGCCGCTGCATTCCTCAGGGAAAAGGGACTCCTCCAGGGAAGCAAAAAATAATTTGAAAAACAGAATAACCATTCACCGTCTCAATAAATTAATGCATAACGAAACCCTGTTTTACTGGGAGCAATGTTTTTCTTTTCAGTTACTTTTTGTCTGTTTTGCGCTGATACTTTTCCTTGCAGCCGGCCCCCCTAAAATGGCCCACGCCGACGATGCCCGAAAATCCCTCACATATACCGTGAGAAGAGGAGATACGCTGAGTGATATCGCCCTGCGGTATCAGGTGTCGGTTGCCCAGCTGCGCCGCTGGAACGGCCTGTCCAGTGATACCATCATGCAAGGACAACAACTGCGGCTTTGGCCGGATAATGCGCCCCGTTGGTATGTGGTCAGAAGAGGGGAATCCCTGTCGGAAATCGCCCTTCAGTTCAATCTGACCACCGCAACCCTGCAGCGGCTGAACGGCATCACCCGGGACCGCATTTACCCCGGACAGCGCATCAGTTTGCAGATATGGAGTCATTGACTTTCTATGCATTCAAATGTCCTATCTAGTTGAACGAACCGCATACCCACTCAATATTTTAGATTGGTGGCTGCAACTGAAAAAGGGGTTCCATTGATCTATAGGAGATCCACCGGGTAACAATACCTAGCAATTTCATCGGAATTATTGAATAATTTTAGCTATTTATTTGAAATTGACACACCGCCCTAAACCCCCTATACTCCCGGCCATAAAGTAATAGCCTTCGGGCAAAATTCTTCAGGGAGGGAGTTATCATGGCCAAACATATTGTCAGACCTTTCATTACCTCACGCATCCCCTGTGACAGTTCTATTTTTACCTACCTCAACAACATCGGGCAGATGATTATGACACCTGTTATCGCCTGGTATATTGAAGGACCTGGTGAAAAGATCCTTGTGGACACCGGTATTTCAGCAGAAGTCTGCAAACCATACTGGCCTGGCGCGGAGGATGTCATGCCATTGGAAGAGGCCCTGAAAAGCGTGCAACTGGCGCCTGAGGATATTGATATCATCATCCACTCGCACCTCCATTTTGATCATACCGGAGGAAACAGTATGTGCAAAAATGCCACTCTCGTGGTGCAGGAAGAAGAACTGGAAACCGCGACGAGTGGTATTTACTCCCACATCCCCGGCCAAAATTATTATCCGGAACTCTATGAAGGACAGAAAATGGAAATTGTGAAGGGCGACCAGGAGATTGTGGATGGCGTAAGGGTCATCCTCACGCCCGGTCACACTCCCGGGTGCCAATCGGTGGCAATAGATACCGCAAATGGGACTGCCATAATTCCGGGATTCTGTTGCACTGAAAACACCTTTGAGCCGCCTTGCATTTTCTTAATCCAAAGGAACAGTATTAACTCAAATCCAATCTCGAGAGGGAGGACAGAGGATGGGTGTATCAGCGCGTCACAAAAAAGGGATAGATGAGATCAAAAACCTCTTTGATCTCAATGGAAAAGTGGCAATCGTCACCGGCGGCTCAGGCGCCCTGGGAAAGGCTGTATCCCTGGGCCTGGCGGCCTATGGTGTGGATGTCGTTGTCTGCAGTCTGGAACTGTCCGTACTCGAGGAGGTATCCCGGGAGATTCAGGAAATGGGAAGAAGGGCCCTGCCGATTTTCTGCGATGTAACGGATCCGGAGAGCGTTGAGAAGGTGGTAAACCGCACCATGG
>JAFDIX010000141.1 GCA_019307805.1 Deltaproteobacteria bacterium
CGCTCATGCCTCGAATAGTCAAACGTCGCCTTTGACAAGTTTATGGAGATATCGTTTCGTCTCTGCAGCAGGGCTTGAACCTTGCCCTTTTCCGCCAATACATCCTGCTCGGTTATCACCAGGAGATTGTAGTAATAGATGCTGCCGCCTATCACTAAGGCAAGGAGGCCGGTAGGCAGCAATTGGATGAGATTATTCATGGGCTTGATGTGCCGGAAAAGATGTCTTCCGAGGCGATTAAACGAGGGGTTGGTGGAGGAGATTCTTTATCTGCATTATCTGCATTATCTGCATTGGACCGCCTGATTGCCGTTGCCGAACAATACCCGGACCTGAAGCTGTCCGCCAACTTCCTGAATCTCATGACAGCACTGGTCGATGTGGAAAAGGATCTGGCCACTGAAAGGATCAAATACAACGATTTTGCGAACGTGTACACTACGAATCTGGCAAAGTTCCCGGTCAATTTCTACGCCTGGATATTCGGCTTTGAGAGTGAGCCTTACTTTGAGGCCACAGACGAGGCAAAGAGTCTCAAACCTATTAAATATTAGATATAAAATCGCTTCGCGATTTTATGATAGGAACTGGAAGTGAAAACAGGTTTACAGCAGCTGGAGCTACTTGGCAGTGGGCCGCTTAAGAATAGGATCATCTTCCTTGGTTCTTTCTTGCTGCTGGGCGTCCTATATGCCTACAACTCCGATTACAACCTGGCAACCGGCACCGGCAATCTGTGCATTGTCCTCTTTCTCGGTGCCAATATCTACTTCCCGGCCAAGAGGATTCGCCTATATTACAATTTGAAGGACGTACAGCCCTTTTTCAACAAGCTTCTTGTTTGGCATATCTGGCTGAACACCACATCCTTTGTCGTGGCCTGCATCCATTGTTATGTCACGCTGTGGTCCAACACCTGGTTGATGGTGGCTCTCTTTGTCATGGGTTGGCTGACAGTGGGCGGCTTTTTGATGTGGATCAAGTATCCCCCCGCGAAGGTCAAGAAAGGGGTGTACATCCTGCACACGCAGCAGATTCTTTTTTTCATGATGGTCTTTGCGATGTTGAAAGGACATTATGTTTTTTAGGCCGTTCGGTATGAAATGGGTGTTCTGAAATAGGATAATTTGCATATGTCGTTTTTACATATCGTTGGGATCTTGCTCATGATTCTTATTCCCGCTTTTGGTGGGTATCTGTACATGGGGGCCTCAAGGCTTGAAAAAGAGATAGAAGCCGAGATTCGGGACCAGGAAACGGAATGAAACACGCCGCGTGTCAAAAATGTGCCAAATCCGTCGGCATGGTCAATATCGTCGGCAACATATCCATGATTCTAATAAAGGGTTATATGGGCGTGGTCGGCGGCAGTAGGGGCCTTATTGCCGATGCCATCCATTCATGCGCTGATCTGTTGGCGACCATTGTCATGATCATCGGCCTCAGGATTTCCGGCCAGCAAGAGGATGACAAATATCCCTATGGCTATGGAAAGGCCGAGTACCTGGTCTCCATAGTGATCTACCTGTTCCTGTTTGTGATTGCCGTTTTCATATTCTATGACGGCGCAATGGCCATTGTCGAAGGGCACACGGTCACCCCCTGTTTGTCTGCGGTCTGGGGGGCTATTTTCTCCATAGCCATTAATGAACTCATGTTTCGCCAGACTGTATGCGCGGGCGCCCAGATAAACAGCGTGTCCATGGTGGCCAAGGCATGGGAAAGCCGTTCTGATGTCTTGTCTTCCATAGGGGTCCTGATTGGCATCCTGGGCGCAAAAATGGGGTTTCATTTCATGGATCCCCTGGCCGCCATCGCGGTTGCCGTGATCATTTTAAAGATATGTATAGAGATGCTCAAAGACGCCATATTTAAGCTCATGGATAACATACCGGAAGAAGATATTTCGGGGGATGTTCGAAAGGCCCTGGCCACGTTGAAAGATATCGCAGGGATTAGGGATATCCGTGCCAGAGAGTTGGGACCGGTAGTGGAGGTTGAAGTCCAGCTGGATGTGGCTGGAGACATAAGTGTGTCTCGTGGTGAAAAGATCAAAGAAACGGTAAAGAAGGCAGCTTCAAAGGTGATAGAAAAGAAATCGGTGGTCAAGGTGAGGTTGTGTCCGGTTTGAGGTAGTGAGGAATATGAAAAAAGAGATTAAGTATGAATTCTGTATGGCACAGTTCAAACCGGCTGTTGCCGGCCTGGCGGTCCTGGTCTTTCTGGTCCTGGGCTGGACTGGATGGCACTGTACACATAGGGCGGAAAGACGTGCGGATCTCCTGTTTGCCGCGGTCAACGCACCTGCAGGGCTGCCGCCCATAGGCGTAAAGGACAAGATGCTCCATCCCTACTGGGGGAACTGCAACAAATGCCATGTCACTATCATTGACGCAAAAACCCCGATTTCCAAGGTAATGGCCGGGGCACCCATCTCTATCAAGGCCAATATGCCTCACAAGTATTGGGGTAATTGCCTTTTGTGCCACCAGGTGATAGACGGCATCAAACCGAAAATGAGATACCGGGCCAAGGCAGCGGCCTTGAATAGAGGCACCGCCCAAACAGTGGGCCTCAAGGTACAAACGGTTACTGCTGCCAGGATGCAGAAACTCGGGCTTGCCAATGAAGATGGTGTCCTGGTCCTGGAAGTAACGCCCGGTTCTATTGCCGACAAAGCCGGATTGAGGCAGGGCGATGAGATTATCCGGGTGGGAAAAGTCAGGGTTGAGACGAAAGGTGGCTTAGAGACGGCTCTGCAGGCGATCAAGCCCGGAGGCAACGTGAAAATCAATATCTACCGTGGCACCAAACATAGGAATCTCTTTTTTGGGATTCCCAGGAATCTGACCGCCGCCGCAGCCACGGCGCCCATGACTCAGAATCAGGTGGAAACCCTTGCGGAACAACTCGGTGTCCCCAAGACACAGCAGGACGTGGCCAGGGCACTGCAAAGGCAAAAACAGGCCAGAGCCGCCGCAGCCACGGCGCCCATGACTCAGAATCAGGTAGAAACCCTTGCGGAACAACTCGGTGTCCCCAAGACACAGCAGGACGTGGCCAGGGCACTGCAAAGGCAAAAACAGGCCAGAGCCGCCGGACGTGGCCAGAGCCGCTGCTGTAAATTTTAATTACGGCAAGGTGGCCGTGGCAACTATGGGGCCGGGCCCAGGGAATCAGGTCTCCCATCAGTTTGGGGCAAGCCCTTATTTTGTGGTTTTTGATCCCCTTCAGAACAGTTACAGGGTCGTGGCCAATCCCAATGCCAATGATGCCACAGGCAGGGCCATACAGACTGGGCAATATATGGTGGATATCGGAGTGAGCAATGTGATTGCCGGAACTCTTGATCAGAATGCCCTCCAAACGCTCCGTAATCTGAGGGTAAATGCCTACTCGGGTGTGACAGGTTCAGCACAAAGTGCCCTTTCGTCCTATTTGGCAGGCCAACTGATACCGGCAACCACTATCCCAAACCAGAGGTTGGCATCGCCCAGGGTCTATTCCCCTCCTGTTACAGCTGGGCCGCAGGTGCAGGCGATTTATTAGGAAGCAGATAGCCATGAAAAAAAACGTGATTTGGTTGGGTCCGATTACCGTGCTGGGTTTTGTGGTCCTACTGGCCGTTATGTATAGTTGGGTCGGCACCATGAATAGCCTTGGTCATGAGAGACCTGAGATGACGGAGGTAACCCCGGCAAATCTGGTACAGGTACAACCGGATAACCGGGCCGACAGGCAGGCACAGGAGGGTCGATTGGTCAATAACAGTCAATTCCCGGCAGGTATCGGTAACGGGCAGATACAGTTGATCAACGATCCCACTTTCTCCTCCGGATTAGGCAACGGGCAGATACAGTTGATCAACGATCCCACTTTCTCCTCCGGATTAGGCAACGGGCAGATACAGTTGATCAACGATCCCACTTTCTCCTCCGGATTAGGCAACGGGCGCAACGGGCAGATACAGTTGATCAATCAAAACCGGCCAGGTGGGCCATACCTGGGACTTAACCTGAGTGAGGTAAACAAGGCCGTAGCCCAAGAGGTTGGAGTCCCTGCAGGCAGTGGTGTTTATATCAATACAGTGGTTGCCGTGTCGCCCGGACAAAAAGCAGGGCTCAAGGCAGGGGATGTTTTGCTTAAATGCGACCACAAGACGGTCAATACCCCTGAACAGGTGGGACAGATCCTAGGAAAAAAGAAGGCCGGTGATGTCATCAAGGTCGTGGTGAACAGAAACGGGAGGAAAAAATCGTTACACGTAAAGCTCGAAAATGCACCCATGGGCCTCAACGTGGGGGCGACTCAGAATCCCGTGTGGATGGGGGCCGACATCCAGAATGTCGACGCGGTCATGAAGATCAAGTTCAATCTGCCCGACACCAGGGGGGTGATAGTAAGCCATGTTGTCCAAGGATCACCTGCCCAGGATGCGGGTCTCAGGACTGGTGACGCAATAAGGCGGTTTGGGGCCACCAGGATAAGGGACGTAAAACAGTTTCAGTCCATGATCCTGGCCAGCCAGCCCGGCCAAAATGCGCAGCTCACCATCCTGAGAAACGGCCGGCATGAGACAGTTGAGGTGACAATGGCTCGCAGTTCTCCCAATACCGGCCGTAATGTGCCCTTTCTCGGTCCGGCTGATGTGGCCATCGAGGGTTCGTGGATCGGTATGGACGTGACAGAGCTTTCTCCCGGTGATGTCTCTGCCATCGGTCTGCCTTCGGGTACCATGGGAATCCTGGTCAATGATGTGGAAAGCCCGCCTGCCACCTTGGTGGGGTTTCAGACTGGGGATGTGATAGTGGCCGTCGGCGGCACTCCTACGCCGGACATGAAGCAGTTTGAGGCTGCAACGCAAAAACAGTCAGGGGCCGTGGTGGACGTCATCAGGGGGAGCAGGCATCTTTTTGTCACGGTCCCGCCACCCGGGTTTACCCAGCAAGGGACCCAGCTCAACACAGGCCTTAACAATAAGATGAGGCAGGTGGCCATGACAAAGCCCGTGAGCGGGCGAGTAGCCATATTGTCGTCAGGGCAGGATCTTAATTCCAGTGTGACGAGAAGCACAAGCAATTTTACGTATCTGATCATGGTGGATCTACAAAACAATTCCTATGCAGTTGTAGATGCAAACAGCCGGAATCGTCTGACTGATATCTTTCAACAGTACAATATCACGGACCTTGTCTGTAGCGACATATCTCACCAAATGGCCACCAGCCTGGCCTCGATGGGGGTTGTTGTCTACAGCGGGGTGGTTGGGACGGCATGGGACGCACTGGGACTATACGAGACAAATCGTTTGATCTCCATGAAAAGTTTGTAGGAGAAGGACGAGAGGGTGAGGGGTGAATGGTGAGTGGTGAGTGGTGAGTGGTAAGTGGTGAAGGGTGAGTGGTGAGGGGTGAGTGGTGAATAGTGAGTGGTGAATGGTGAGTGGTAAGTGGTGAATGGTGAGTGGTGAGTGGTGAATGGTGAGTGGTGAGTGGTAAGTGGTGAATGGTAAGTGGTGAATGGTGAGTGGTGAGTGGTGGATGCACATCAGTGACGTAGGTCGGGTTACGCTGGCAGGCGTTACACGACAAACGGCTTTCGAATGAAGAAGACATCTTATTGATACAGGATTGAATTTAGGTGAGAAAGTGGGCAACCTTAATATTGATTTTCTTGATGTGGCCCGGGCCCAACACAGTCTCGGGGGCGGTCAACGACCCTGCCCTAGGGCAACTCCAAGAGAGCATAAACCAGGCAGTGGCCGTGGTGCGGCCATCAGTGGTCAGCATAAAGGCCCAAAAAAAGAAGAGGACGGATGCAACAGGCCAGGGGTTCATCTGGTATGAGAGTATCGGATCGGGTTTCTTAATAGATGAGCGGGGTTTTATTTTGACTAACTATCACGTGGCGGGGGGAGCCGAAAGTATTACGGTAACGCTCTGGCGGTCGCAACAGAGCGAGTTTTTCGCACGGGTGGTACATGCAGACAAATCCCTTGATCTCATGGTGCTCAAGATTGATAGCAATGAACGCTTTTCACCTGCCACGCTCGGGGATTCTGACAGGATCGAGACAGGGGACTGGGGGATTAGCGTGGGAAGTCCTTTTGGGTTTGAACACAGCGCCTCCCTCGGAATCGTGAGCGATCTACACAGGGACCTGATGATTGGCCGGACATCGTATAAAAACATGATTCAAACAGACGCTGTTATCAATGAGGGCAACAGTGGCGGTCCCTTCATAGACATAAACGGCAGGGTGGTCGGTATTGCTACGGCCATTTATGCCCCCGCGGGGACATATACGGGTGTTGGTTTTGCCATCCCGATCAACAGGGCAAAACATTTTTTCACCCACGTGACCGGCGCTGTGAAGGCGGCACTCACGGTTGCGGCCGGCCCGGCCAAGGAACCTATCAACCTCAACAAAAATATGCCTAACGATGCGACTCACAAAAAATTCGCAGATTGCACCACGTGCCACACCATAACACAAAAGATGGTGATCAGTCAGAAGGCCGGCATGTCTCATCCTATGGTGGGCGCTTGCGATAAGTGTCACATCACGGAAAAAGGCCCTGTCAACAAAGGGCCTATAACCGTGGCCGCAACCAGGCCGGTTGCGACACCACCGGATTCTAATCAAGGAGTTGGCGGCCCTTTCTATGGCATAATTCTTAAGCTAGCCCTGATTGTCTTGGTCTCTTCCATCGTTTTCACCATGTTGGGGGTGGGTGGCGGTTTTATGTATGTGCCGATACTGCTCACTTGTGGCATTGATTTTCATACAGCCGCCACCACGAGCCTGCTCATGTTGGCCACCGCCCAGATATCAGCTTCGTACGTCTTTTTCAGATCCGGTTTGGTGGACCTGAAACTCATCATGATACTAGAATTGCCGACTATGATCGGCGCCTTTGCAGGCGGGCTGTTTTCAGATCATTTCAATGTGGCCCTGTTGGCAATAATGTTTTCCTGTACTCTGTTTCTGGCGAGTTATTTCATGCTGCAAGATGATATGCAACCGGCAGGGCCAGGGGGAAGTGTGAGCACCAGCCCCTGGAACTGGCATGGTGAATTTAGGGGACATGCCTACAGTGTAGACATGATGGTAGCCTTCCCTCTGACCTTTGGGATCGGGTTCATGGGTGGATTGTTGGGGCTTGCCGGTGGATGGCTGAAGGTGCCGATGATGGTGGTGATGTTTGGCATTCCCATGAAAGTCGCTGTAGCCACATCTTCCTTGATGGTACCGATTACCGGGTTTGCAGGCTTTCTCGGGCACAGTGTTTTAGGACATTTTGATCCTAGATTGGCCCTACCCCTTTGTGTGCTCGCTGTGGCCGGTGCCCAGATAGGATCCAGGCTATCCATAAAGACGGACAGCAGTCTGCTGAGGTTCATCTTTGCCTTTGTCCTGGGGGTAGTTGGGTTGTGGATGCTTTTGAGGGTGTTTTTTTAGGTCTCTGATTCTAATGAAAAAGAAAAAAAAATTCAAAATCAAGAACTATCTGTGGCCGGGGGGCATCCTGCTGGTCTTGGTTGCCGGAGCGGTTTGGACCAATGCAGGATTTGTTCAGAACGTGCCGTCAACATCAAGTCCGCCGGCTCAGCACTTGATGACTCCTCCCAGGCAGTTACCTGCGGCTGGGCATGGCGATGCGGCATCACCGCGCACGGCCCTGAAGGTGCAAGAAGGGATCAGTCAGGTGGTCTCCATGGTCAGACCTGCCGTCGTGGGTGTGAGCAAACCAATAGGAAACCCGATCCCTGCGGCAACCGGATTGACATATCTCAATCCCTACTCCGGTACTCAAGGCGAGGTGGGTTCCGGGTTCATTGTCGACCGAAGGGGTTATGTGCTCACCACTTTTCAGACCGTTGGTAAGGCGAATTTGGTCGGAATAACCCTGTTTTCCGGCGGCAGGCGCGAGTATCAGGCAGACGTGATAGGCGTGGATCCCAAGACAGATCTTGCGCTTCTCAAGATACGTGCCCAAGAGGTCTTCCCGTCGGTTATCCTGGGCAATTCCGATCTGCTGGAAGTCGGTGATATTGTCTTTTCCGTTGGGAGTCCGTTCGGCTTTTCCAGGACCGTGACAATGGGAATCGTGAGCAGCAACAGGCGAAGCCTGCGCATAGCCGGTACAAGATATCCGGACATGATTCAAACGGATGCGTCCATCAATGAGGGAAATGACGGTGGCCCGCTGGTCAACGTCAGGGGAGAGGTCATTGGCGTCAATATGGCCTGCTATTTGGCAAACGACCACTATTCAGGGATAGGATTTGCCGTTCCAATAAACGACGCGTTGCAGTTTCTGAATGCAACGCCTGGTTAGCCCTGTAGACCGGTGAGTGGTGAATGGTGAGTGGTGAGGTGGTGAGTGGTGAATGGTGAGAGGTGAATGGTGAGTGGTGAGGGGTGAGAGGTGAGGGGTGAGAGGTGAGAGGTGAGAGGTGAGTGGTGAATGGTAAGTGGTGAGAGGTGAGAATGGAAAGAGAACATGTTTAATTCTTTGTACGAACAAGAGGCTGATTTCTTACAATCGGCGCATACGTCAATGACTGGTAGATACCTCCTACTAGGCATAGCCGTCGTGCTTGTTTTGCTTGGGATAGTGGCAGGCGATTTTTTTGAGACCTGGCGAAACGGGGCCACTCTCTGAACGGCGTGTATCGGGCTTGGATAGTCTCTGTCGGTGAGTGGTTAGAGGTGAATGGTGAGAGGTAGAAAGTGAGCTAGAGTTGAGGTGTCCTGCCAAAGGCGGGACTCACATTAGGCACTTATATTTGGCAAGGAGGAAACTGATGTCGGAACAGTATGTTGGCGTAGACCTGAAAAAGTGCGGGTACTTTTCCGGACTCGTGGTTGGCACGGCTGCCGTGGTGACCGTTATCTATTGGGGAATCTTTGGATTTGACACATGGCAGGAAGAGATGCGGCAGGGCGCGGATCTCCTGATGGCAGCCTCCGTCGCCCCGGTTGTTCCCGTCGCCCCGGTTGCTCAGCCAACTCGCAGTTTCAGGAGTGCCGGACAATACGTTTGCCCGCGAGACGGTGTGGTAGGACTCCCCGTCATTGACGCAGGTGGTGTTCCGCATTGTCCGGTGTGCGGTCAGGTAATGAGTTTTTACACCGCATCGCCCAACAGCATGACCCTGGCCGCAGGCGCCGGGTGACTTCCCCTGGTAGGCCTGGGAGGCATACAAAACAACACACGTCTGGCTGCAGGTGCAGGGTGACCGCCTCCAGCAAGCCCGGGGGGCATGCAAAACAACACACGTCTGGCTGCAGGTGCAGGGTGACCTCCGCCCGCGGGCCTGGGAGGTCAGCAAGGTGGTTTTCGTCTTGGTGCTGTTAATGCTCCGGCAGGACAGGGGGGGGCAGCCCCCTGACTGAATCGCTAGGCACAGGCGGCGCCTGTGAGTGGAAAGAAATATGACTCTTTCAAAGTTTAGGCAACTGCTCCAATTGTTAAGTACTGTTTTGGTTAACAGTTATATCGGGACATTTTATGTCAAGGCCATAAATATCAATCCCTTAAAGGGAATATGCGTTCCCTTTTTGAACTGTTACGCATGTCCCACGGCGTTGTTTTCATGTCCGATCGGGACCTTGCAGCATTTTATGGCCATTCGTGCCATTCCGGTCTATCTGTTGGGATTCATAGCCATGATCGGCATCACAACAGGACGGATGGCCTGCGGTTGGCTTTGTCCATTCGGGTTTTTGCAGGACCTGATGTACAAGATCAAGTCACCGAAGTTCAAGATCCCGGTTATTTACAGCTATTTGAAATACGCAGTCTTGGTTTTTCTTGTCCTGATTATTCCTTACCAAACCGGCGAGCTGTGGTTTTCAAAACTCTGTCCGGCAGGAACTCTGACGGCCGGGATACCGTGGGCCCTGTGGAACCCAACGAACCCAACCACCGGTCGACCCGTCTTGCCCGACGGACCTGGGTTGATTTTTTACCTTTCGCTGATCATCCTGTTCGGGTTTCTGATCTGGTTCGTTGTAAGCAAGAGACCATTTTGCAGAACGGCCTGCCCAATGGGGGCGCTCTTGTCCTTGTTCAACCGTTATAGCATGGTACGCTTAGAGGTTGCGCCCCAGTGCGACGGATGCAATACCTGCCAGGCCAACTGCCCTGTGGATCTGGATGTTTATGTGGATGCCAATTCCATGGAATGTATCCGCTGCCTGGAATGTACGAAATGCGATCATGTTAGGCTGATTACGCCGTTTGCCGAGGCGAGGGAATTTAGATGTTCGAGGAGATAAAAAACCAGCCCAATGACCGGACGATCTGGTTTCTGGTCGGAGTGGTGGCTTTGTGTGTGCTGCTGGTCCTTGTTGTGGTCTTTAACCACGACAAAGAGAAGCCGAGAAGCCCTCAAGGCATAGTGGCCGCAGCCTTCAACAATACTAATGTGTTTTCCGTAAAGGAGTGGAAGCCGGGCATGGGGTCCAAGCCCTTTATGTACCATCCGGCAGCATCTAATAGTGTAGTGTGGCGGCCGCTGCCGTCGAAAGCCGCACCCGGCGCCCTGCAGGGCCGGCATGGTTTCACGGCGTTACCTCCACGGCCTTGGGCGTCATAAGAGCACCTAAAGTGTGAAGTATGTTTCCAATTACGTTTTTTGACTCTAATACCCAAAGAGAGACGGATCCATGTATAAAACATTGACAACTATCGTTTTGACTGGTGTAGCGGTGCTGTTTGCCATCCAGAACTTTGATCACGTCCCAGTGTATATCTTTTGGGGAAAAGTGCTCCAGATTCGATTGATATTTGTCGTTGCCATAGCAGGAACTGCGGGGTACATCATCAAGCATTTTGTGGGTATCAGAAGGGAAGAAAGGCTTAAGAGGCAATTTCGGATGTTCAGACAGAAAGGATACAAGACCAAGGTCAGGAGAAAACGCGAGGGATTCGATGAAGGCGATTTTTAAAAAAGGGAACTATGCCTGAGAAACGTTGCGAAAAATGCGCGAGGAGAGTTGTCTTGGTGGGCATCTGGACCAATGTACTCATGGTGGTCTTGAAGTTTATCGTTGGCATTACCAGTGGGAGTAAGGCATGCATAGCCGACGGTCTTCACTCGGCATCCAATATCATAACGGCCTTCGCTATAGAAGTGAGTCACAGAGTCGGGAAAAAATCGAGCAACGCCCAATTTCATCACGGTTACGGTAAGGTGGAGTTTGTCGCTGCCGGCTTTGTCAGCCTCCTGATTATTGCAGGCGCCGTTACCCTGATCTCGGTTTCGATCAAAAACCTGATAAGGGAGCCAAGTGTGCCCCCGCATTTCTCTGCCGTGCTCATGGCTCTGATATCGATTGGGGCCAATGAGATGATGTTTCGTTACATGCGCTGTGCCGGTACCAGACTTAAGAGTCAGACCATTCTGGCCAATGCGTGGGCAAACAGGGCGGACTGCTTTTCCTCGATGGCTGTGATAATCGGTGTTGTGGGGGCCAAGCTCGGTTTACACCACCTGGACCCTATCGCCGCTTTTTGCGTAGTGGCAATCATCATCAAGATTAGTATCAAGATCCTCGCGGATTCAGCCAAGGCTTTGATGGATTCATCAGTCAATGATGTATATGGCGAAGAAATAGAAACGATTGTTGAAAGTATGGAAGACGTTCAAGGCATTTGCAGACTGAGGACCAGGCACATTGGTCACAAGATATGGGTTGAGCTGGATATCCTTGTGGCCACGGAATGTAATATTCGAGAGGGCCACATGATCGCAGACAGAGTCAAAAAGGCGCTTCTTGAAAAAGTGACAGACCTGGAGAAGGCTTTTGTCAATTTTCAGCCGGCATAGAGTTAGGAAATATTATCCATAATCCATGATCTCAGTAAGTCTAAAAAGCCGACCCGCTGTGGCGGCGTCAGTCGGACCCTTTCAGAAGCTTGATCTCAAGGCAGTCTTGTTTGTAGGCCTGATCTGCTTCCTCATCTTCTGGTCTTTTGGTGGAAAGGCCCTTGAAAGGAAAGCATATGGCCCGCCTTCCACGGACTACCAGGGCCCCGGTGATCTGGGTGCGGAGATTGTGGTGTGGCAGCCGGTAAACGGTGCAACTGCGCTAATTGTGGGGCACGTCTTCCCTGATTCTCCGGCACAGCGTGCCGGTCTGAAACCTGGCGACCAGATCGTCGGAATAGATGGTCGGCTCGTGTCGTCCATGGACATGGCCATGCATATCATTAGCGCCAAGCGGAGTGGCAACTCACTTAAAGTAACCATCAACCGCAACGGCCGGAAAAAAGTGATCTATGTGCGGTCGAGGAACCCCCTGACGGAAAACCAGAGCCTTAGAAAAAAGGCACTTCAAAACCAGGATTCTTTATTGCCCAGCCAACTCGTAGGGGCTATAGTCTTTTTAAAGCTGACCATCGTCATGTTTTTGCTGACATACAAGAATATGGTGAACCGGACACTCATTGTTCTCCTGTTTGCAGCGGCCTTTGTGTTTTTGGGGCTCTTTTTCACAATCTATTCTCCTTTGGATGCCTTTTTCGCCATAAAGTTCAACACCATTTCCCTGTTGCTTGGGATGGGGATTATCTCGATCGTTTTGGGTGAAGCAGGATTCTTTGATTATGTAGCATATTGGGTTTGCAGGTTTGCGGGAAAAAGCATGGTAAAAATTCTCATCCTCTTTTGTCTTGTTACCTATGCTTTTTCACTCCTTGTGAACAACTTGGGTACCATCCTCGTCGTGGTGCCAATGACACTGAAACTTGCCGCCATCATGGAGTTTGACCCCAGGCCGCTCATTATCGGCGAGATCATCTCTTCGAATCTCGGGGGCGCTTCGACCATGGTGGGCGATTTCCCCAACATGTTGATTTCATCAGAGGCCGGGATCGGATTCAATGAGTTTCTCATCTACATGATGCCGATCTGCCTGATCCTTCTCGCAATATTGCTTGTCTATCTCAGGCTCAGAATCGCTAATTTTACTCTTCCTGACAAGGAACAGGCCATGCGCGCCCAGGTTCAGAGCCCGGAATTTGCCCGTAAGAGACGCAAGGCCTTACGAAGGGCGGTTTTTGTCTTATGCCATGTCATATTCCTTTTAGTCATTTCCCGAAGGATTTCTTTGAACCCTTCGGCCGTTGCCCTGTTTGGCGGACTGTCACTGTTTCTGTTTTCCGGGATTGATCGAAGCACCCTGATCAGCAGAGTAGGGTTTAACGATATTCTCTTCTTCATAGGGTTATTTGTTGTGGTGGGAGGATTGGAGGCGTCCGGCCTATTGCAGTATATTTCAGATGGGATCACCTTCCTGTCTGGTGGCAAAACATGGCTCTTGTGCCTGATCTTGATGTGGTCGGCCGCCCTTTTGACCGCCTTTTTGAATGCTGGTCCCACAACGGCCATGTTTTTCCCCGTTGTGCTGGGGTGTAATGTGATGCCGCCTCATCACATCATCTGGTGGGCACTCTCGCTGGGTGTCCTAGCCGGCTCTTGTGCCACTGTTTTCGGCGCCACGGCAGGCCCGGTGTCCGCCACTCTTGTAGAAAAGTTCAGCTCATCGCACTCCATGAACCTTTCGGGCGGAAACACCATAACATACGCACAGTTTGCAAGAATCGGGGTTCCTGTGATGTTTTTGTTTCTGTCTGTTTCGAGTGTCTATATTACGTTTTTGTGTTTTCATCTTTGATTCCGGCCTGTCCGGGTTGGGTTGTTTGAATTGGGTATGAGGAGAGCATAATAAAAGAGAAACTAAAATGTGAAACATGCCAGTTTAGGGGCTATAGTTCCTATTTTTGCAGGGCACATTTAACAAGGGTCACTCAGAAGGACTGTAAGGACTGCAGATCCTATCGTTTCCTCAGACGAGCGGGAAAAGCCGCTGCCCTCGGTGCAGGGGCCGGGGCGCTGGCGGCGTTTGTGGGTATCGGGGTGGCCCCCGCAGTTGGCATCAAGGCCGCCATTGGGCACGTAGCGGCTGCCCAGCTGACTGCTGGAGGGGGGGTGGTCGGCGCAGGTGTTAATGTGTTCAGAAAAACAAGAAAAGCGAGATTTGGAGGCGAACAAGGAAAGAAGAAACGTATTCTTTTACCTTTATATCTTAAAAGGAGTTAGAAGATGGAAGAACAAGTGACAGACTACGAAAGAGCAAAAAGGACTATCCGCACAAAACAGGCTCGCGAAGCAGCGGTAGAGTTCGACATGGATGAATTTGATCAGGACAGGTTTGAGAACTCTGGAAGAGCGTTGGGGTTTGGCGATTTCACCCAAATCGGCGCCAAGGTGCTGATTGGTGGGGGACTGGGTCTGTTGGCGGGAGTGGCCGCCATTGCAGTGACGGCCAGCGCCGCGGAGGTGATTCTGGCGGGGGCCATAACCAAAGTTGCGGGGGTGGTAGGAGGCGCCACCGGCCTTTCTTTGGGTATAAGAAAACTCACGAAAAAGAAGAGAACAGGAGTCTAGAAAAGGCACTATGAAGCTCGAAGAAGAAATCATAGACTCGGTTGAGTGTCGCGAGTGCCACAGCCGGATGGAACTTCTCAGGGTAAAAAAACACCCGGGCAGATGGCCACTTGTGCTTATGATCTCCGGGGTGGCCTGTTGCCTGTTCTTTGTTGGGGCGTTGATCGGGATTCCGTTGCTGTTGCTGGGGATCTACACGGCCACGGCCAAAGAGACCATGCGCCATTGTCCCAACTGCGGCCACTATTTCAAAGTGTGGGTGCAGGCGGAGTGAGCTAAAGTTACTAGAACTTTAGGCACTTTAAACGTGATTAATTTTTCTTGGTTTTGGCACGTCCGGTTTGGATTAGTTCAACAGCCCCTGTGATACAAAACAAGGTGCATGTGCCACATCCGACACAAAGCTTGGGATCCACCTGGCAATAGACGGTGGGAAAGACGAGGCCTTTCTTGATGATACTTATGGCTTCCTGGGGACAATTCAAAAAGCAGGTTTTGCATCCGGCACAAATATCGCTATCGATTCTGGCCTTGGCCCCTTTTTCCCCTTTACGTTTTTTGGGAGACCGATTCCCTTGGGGGTCGATGATGGCTCCCTGTGGGCAGGTGTCAAAGCAGGTGCCACATTCTTGACAGAGGAATGGGTCAATGTCAAAGCGGTCCTTGATTTTGCCATCAATGGCATCTTCCGGGCATCTTTTGGCGCAGAGGCCACAGCCCTTGCAGTCTTCGCTGATCTGGTAGGTCATGAAAAAAAGCTCTTGTTTTTTTGATGTTAAAATAGGAACATTTTGTCAGGTGAACTCACGACGGTTGAGTCGCCTGATCCAAATACGCACGCAATTGCTATTTTAAAGCAGTGAAAAAGTCAAGGAACTAACTTCTTGGTAGAAAAAGAAAGGGGTGAGAGCGGAGTGTTTGCAATAGGTTGGGATAATTCAAAACGCTAAGCATGTTGGCATGGATGTTGCCTTTTCAAATTTCTTTGGTAACACGCCGGCATGTGTTTAGCGGCACGAATTCCTTAGGTTGGTCGTAGGTCAGGAACAAACTGCAGAACACAGGGGGTGAAAACTATGAAAACTATATC
>JAFDIX010000748.1 GCA_019307805.1 Deltaproteobacteria bacterium
TGCTGGAAAAGGGGGCGGTGGGTGGAGAAATGTGTCTCATGCACGTAAAACTGCCATGACCGCACAATGATCCCATCCGCCCGTGCAGGAGAGTCTACCTTTGGGCGCCAGAGATGAAATTACTTCGACAGAAAAGCTTCTTGACCTCATAAGAAGCCCCAATGATGCCGGGTCTGAAGAGCCTGCCCCAAACCCCATTGATCTTACTTCAGGGAAAAACGGGCATCGGCGTCTCAAGCTCGTCTGGCCCTCAAAAAAGCGGGTGACCGTGGGCATCGACTTTGGGTACAAGGACCTGAAACTGGTCAAGACCGGAGTCTCCGGAAAGGGGGAATGGCAACTCCTGGAATACAGAAGCGTCCCCATTGATCCCCAGAGTAACCCGGGCAGCCCGGAATACACACAGACTCTGAAAAAAGGCCTCACCGAGTTTTGCCGTTCTGAGAGATCAATAGAGATCTGGGCCCTTCTCCCTTCATCTCGAGTTGAAATGCGTACCATCCGCATCCCAAGGGTCCCCAAAAAACAAATGGGGAATGCGGTCTACTGGACCTTTAAGAAGGAGGCTTCCTTTGACGAAGAACAGGATGTCATGGACTTTACCGTCCTCGGGGACACTGTGGAGGACGGCCTCCCCAAAACCTCCGTTCTGGTCTATACCGCCCCAAAGGAAGAAGTTCGACAACTGGAGAGTCTCTTCGCCGGCATTGGTTGCATTGGTTTCCCCTTGACAGGCGTATCCATATATTCCTTTGCCCTTCAGAATCTCCTGAAGACAGGCATGCTCAGTAATGCTGAGGGCACCCTCGGATGTCTCTATCTGGGGGGAGATTGGTCCCGGGTCGACATTTTCTCCGCGGGAAATCTTACACTCACACGGGGCATTAAAGTCGGGATGAACAGCCTCATCGATGCGCTCGTGGAAGGTCTGAACGAAGCTCAGATGGGCGACTCCATGGAATTGGCAGAGGAGGGAGACCGGTCCGGTTCCGGCACACAGGAGATAGGACCCCTGGACATCATGCAGGTCAGAGAGTTTCTCTTTGACATCAGCCGGGAGGGAACCCCTGCGGCAGCCACTGGCCCGGGCATTGCGCTCAAAGAGGAAGAGATACTGAACATGATTCAGCCTGCACTGGAAAGGTTGGTCAGGCGCATAGAGAGAAGTGTCGAACATCATGCCCTGATGCTTGAAGAAGGAAACATTAAAAAATTCTATGTTGCGGGCGAGGTGTACGCCCACATGCGCCTGGATGACTATATCAGCGAACAGATCGGAATTCCTACCGAGCTCATCGATCCCTTTGGCCCCGGCACCCCCCTCCATATGGATATTTCCAGTCCTGAGACCGTCCTTGAAAGGGCCTCCTATGCATCCGCCCTCGGCATGGCGGTCTCCGAAAGTGCACGGACTCCAAATTTCCTATACACCTACCAGGACAAGGAAAAACGGGCAAACACAGCCCGCCTGAACCGTGTGGTCATGATCACATCCCTCGTCCTGGCAGCACTCTGCGTGGTCACATTTCTCTGGTTGGGACACATGGAGAAGGGGAAAAGCGCCCAGGTCGCGGGGCTGAAAAAACAACTGGGGAAAACCCGCCCCCTGGTAAACAGGAACACGGTAACCCAATTGGCCGCCAAAGCCATGGAGAACCAACATACCATGAAGGAATATGGAAAGAAGTACCAGGCCATGGCAGTGATCGGAGAATTATCCAGGTTGACACCCCCAAACATCCGTCTGCTGAACCTTGAGGCCAAACTTTTTCAAAAAACAGACGACAAGAAAGAGATACCCCCAAGGGATTTGGTCCTGGAGGGCATCGCATCCGGTGAACCCCTAAAGCTCAAAGGTGTCCTGGCAACCTACCTGCTGAGACTGGAAGGTTCGCCCCTCTTTCGTCAACCCGGCGAACCTGATACGGAGTTGATCTCCTATGAAGGAAAAGATGTTCTGCGTTTCACAGTACCTATGGCGATATTCCGACCCCTGGGGGATCAAAAAACGGTGAGCAAAGATGGAAAAAATTCCTAAACAGACGATCCTGTCCATTGGGCTGTGTGCAGGAATTATCGTGGCCTTCCTGGCGTTTGCGGTCTATCCCAAGCAAAGGTCCCTTGCCGGCCTGAATCAACAAATGGAAAGCATTGAGACCCAGCTCAAAGAGCGAAAAATGCTTCTTCCCCTATATGAGAATCTTTCAGAAATCGCCCGTTTTAAAAAGCCGGAAGCACTGCCCTTCCCCAGGCAGGGCAAGCTTGCAATGCATGAAACGGAAAGGCTTTCATCCCTTTTTGATGCAATGGCCCGCAAGAGCCGGCTCACCCTGGTTGACGCCATACCGGATATCCAATCCCTGGATCAGGGGTCCGAAACCCTGTCTGTCAACATACTGCTGAAAGGCGATTTTTCTGATTTGCGCGGGTTTTTACTGGCCCTTGGCGGGATGCCTTCTTTACAACGGGTTGAGGAAATTCGAATCAAGTCAGCGGAAAAGACCCAGGACATGATAGTCAGGGTCTCCATGGCATTGAAGAAATGAACAACGATTAGCGGAGACTGATGCCTTGGCAATGCGGGAAAAAATAATAATAGGTGTCATGGCCCTTGCCATTCTCTACGGTGCCCTTGAATTCCTTATCTTTTCTCCTTCCAGGAAGGCGAAAATGGAGGCTGACAACCGATCCCAGGATATCAACAAGTTTGTTGCGGGCTTAACACAGGAGATGGCCACAAAGAACATTTCAGGGATCGATCGTTATGTCATGGAGCGTGCAGAGGCCCAGTGGAGGCAGGATCTTTTTTTCGATGTCTCATGGGACGTACTGACAGCAAAAAAAGAAACTTCCCCGGACGAGGAGGTCGTCGAAGAAGTTTCTTTCATCTATTCCGGATACATGGAGATGGGCAGAAAGAGGACCGCAATTATCAGTGGGATGGAATATGTGCCGGGAGACGAACTCGTGGAAGGCCAATATGTTGTGCGGGCCATCTACCCCAACAGGGTCGTCCTCGAAAAAAAGGAAGGAAAGGTGGAAATTGTGCTTCCACTGGTGGAAGGAACACTTTAGAGGGGAT
>JAFDIX010000749.1 GCA_019307805.1 Deltaproteobacteria bacterium
TCCCAAAAAGGAAGAAGAAATAATAGTCAAAAATTTGGTTTGCAAGGGATTTGCAAGGGATTTCCCTTGCAAAACGATAAGTTTTAACAACAAGTGAAATTGGCTGTGATAACTAGGAATAAGAAAAGGGGTTAACCGAATCGGCTAACCCCTTGATATTACTGTGGCGGAAGTGCATGGGAATAGAACCCACCTACCAGGGTTTTAGCCCGGTACACCGGATTTGAAGTCCGGGAGCCCCACCAGTGAGCTTTCCACTTCCATGAAGCATTCTAATGCTGCTCGCTGCTGCTGTCAACAGGATGACCATGCTCCGAAAATACCCTGGAAATCAGGAAAGGTGTTGTACCACAATCTTGAGTATTCGACGGATGGGCTCTGCTGCCCCCCATAACAATTGATCCCCGCAACTGAAGGCCGCAAGGTATTCCGGACCCAGAATCATTTTTCTAAGCCTGCCCACTGGCACGATGAGGGTTCCGCCTACTGCAGCCGGTGTCAGTTCCTGAAGCGTGGTCTCCTTGTCATTGGGCACGATTTTCACCCAGTCGTTTCCACTCTCAATAATCTCTGATAGATCATCCAGGGGGACATCTCGGTTCAGCTTGATGGTAAACCCCTGGCTGTGACAGCGCATGGCACCCACGCGTACACAAATACCATCGATTGGTATGGGGTTTGTGGTCTGGAGGATCTTGTTGGTCTCCACAAAGCCTTTCCATTCCTCCTTTGTCTGTCCTGATTCCATGGCCTTGTCGATCCAGGGGATCAGGCTTGCAGCCAGCGGGGCGCCAAAAAATTCCGTTGGAAAGCTTCCGCTTTGAAGTTCCTCTGAAACCATGGCATCTATTTCCAAGGCAGTAGAGGCGGGATCCTTTACCATGTCCTGTGTGATCCCCCCGATAGCAACCATCTGGGCGATCAATTCCTTCATGTTATTGGCCCCTGCGCCCGAAGCGGACTGATAGGTCATGGAGGAGATCCACTCCACAAGGCCCTGGGCAAAGAGGCCTGAAAGACCCATGAGCATCAGGCTAACCGTGCAGTTACCCCCGATATAGGTCTTGATGCCCTTGCTGAGACCCCGGTCAATCACGGCCCTGTTTACCGGATCCAGGACGATGATACTGTCGTCTGCCATTCTCAAAGTAGAGGCGGAATCGATCCAAAAGCCCTTCCAACCCGCGCTCCGCAGCTTGGGATAGACCTCTTTGGTATAATCCCCTCCCTGGCAGGAGACGACCACATCAAGGTCGGAGAATAGATCGAGTTCATAGGCGTCTTTTAAAGGTGGAATGTCCAGGCCGATATCCGGACCTGTTCCGCCTACATTGGATGTGGTGAAGAAAAGGGGCTCGTATCCTAGAAAGTCCTTTTCTTGCAGCATGCGCTCCATGAGCACGGAGCCGACCATGCCTCTCCACCCTACAAAACCTGTCCTGAGCATTTTTCCCTCCTTCTAAAACATCCGGCCCCCCACCGTACTACCTGGCACTGTGACTTAGTCTCTGCAGAACCTAAAGAGCTCCCATGTGTTCCAGGATGGCGCCCATGACCTTTCCAGCGGAATCATGAATCACCAGATCGGCCTTGGTATCCAGAGAAGTTGGGTCCCGATTGATGATCATCAGCGCTGCACCGCTATCTTTTGCATGGTCGGGAACAGAGGCGGCCGGATAGACCACCAGGGAGGAGCCAAGCACGATGCAAAGGTCGCACTCCTGGGCGTTTCTAAAAGACTCGGCCATTTCAAATTCCGGCATTGACTGCCCAAAGGAAATGGTCGATGGTTTGAGTATGCCGGAGCAATCATCACAATAGGGCACCTTGAGTCCCGCTTTCAGACGTTCCTGAATCTCATCCCGGTCATAGGTCTTGCTGCAATTGAGACAGTATACGGAAAAGGCGGTTCCATGAATCTCGATAATCTTCTCCGGTGAATTCCCTGCCTTGTGGTGCAGGTTGTCGATGTTTTGGGTCACGATGGCCAGCAGTTTACCCATTTCTTCCAGTTCCTTGATGGCAAGATGGGCACGGTTGGGCTGTGCATCCCTCATGGTTGCGTAAAATTCCGTGCTCATGATCCAGTATTTTTCCCTGGCCTCTTCACTGGCGACGAATTTTTGAAAATAGAAGTCTGACGGGTCATATTTTTCCCAGACCCCTCCCGGGCTCCTGAAGTCAGGGATGCCGGACTCCGTGCTCAAACCCGCGCCTGAAAAGATAAGGATCTTTCCCGCATCCATGATCAGGTGAGCGGCCTGTGTGATGCTGTCTTCCATGGTCTTTCTCCATGTCTTAGGAATGGGGTTAGATGAAACATGTCTTTTCAGTAATGTCAAGTGCTTGCTTTTCTCTCGCCCGCTCACCCGCCTGGCGGGATCGCTTGAGCACGCGGAGAGCACGGAGAAGATTCTTATTAATCTGAATCTCTAACTGCGTTCTCAGTGAAC
>JAFDIX010000750.1 GCA_019307805.1 Deltaproteobacteria bacterium
TTCCTTGACCCCGCCTGGGAAGAATTGGTCGAGGTAGGTGCCTGAAAAATTCTCCAGAAGGCCTATGATGATGCCCCCCACAATGGCCCCGGGAACAGAATTGAGACCGCCGAGCACCACGGCAGGCAGGACCAGAAGGCCCAGGTGGCCAACAGAGATATTGACACCGTTGATATTGCCAAGTAAGGCGCCTCCCACGCCGGCACTCATAAAGGCAATGGCCCATGCCGCCGCATAAACAAACCTGGCGCTCACCCCGAGGGAGAGGGCAGCGGTTTCATCATCGGCCGTTGCCTGCATGGAGAGGCCCCACCGGGTGTATTTGAAAAAGGCGACAAAGATAACCAGGAGGATAATAGCCAATATAAAGGACCAGAGATAGACAGGGGATATCCTCAGATAACCCAGGGCAATGGGCTTGATGGAAAAGATGGCCGGGGTAAAGACCTGCGTATCGGTCCCCCATATGAATTCCACGATGCCCCTGAAAAAGAAGGAGAGCCCCACGGTGACCATGATCACGGCCAGGATGGGCTCGCCGATAAGCCTGTCCAGAAAGATCCTTTCGGTCAGAATGCCGAGGACGATCCCCACAAGAAGGGTGAGACACACGGAAAGGATAAAAGGGACACCCGCCTGATAGAATGAGAGGGACACGTAGGCGCCGATGAGCGTGAGTTCCCCCATGGCCAGGTTCAACACGCCGGAGCACTTGTAGATAAGCACCCATCCCAGGGCGACCAGCGCATATATTCCTCCCACAAGGATTCCCGTTATCAGTGTCATTAAAAAGAGTTCCATCGATCCATTCCTCTGGCTAAACGATCTTTTGTACCCTCAGGTCGGTCCTGATGCGCTGTTCCCTGCCGTCCTCGTAGGTGATGGTGGTGTCCATGTGGACCACATCGGTCTCCTGGTAAAGGGCGGCCACAATGTCATCATACCTCTTCTCGACAAAGGCCCGTCTCAGTTTACTGGTTCTTGTCAGCTCCTCGTCGTCCGCATCAAAGACCTTGTAGAGGTTCACAAATCTGTGAATTCTGGCCACCTCGGGAAGGTCCTTGTTGGCCTCTTCGATTTGTTTTTGCACCAGATCATACACCTCCGGCTTCTGGGAAAGCTCCGGGTAGCTCGTATAGTTGATCTTTCTCTCGTCCGCCCATTTTCCCACCACCGCATAATCGATACACATGACCGCGGCGATATACTCTCTCTGGTCCCCGATGACCCATACCTCCTGGATAAAGGGACTGAATTTGAGCCGGGTCTCCAAATACTGGGGAGAAAAGGGTCTGCCGTCCCGCAGTGTCATGACATCCTTGGAACGGTCGAAGACCACCAGATGCCCTCCTTCGTCAATAAACCCCCTGTCCCCGGAATGGAGCCACCCGTCCACCAGAGTCTTTTCCGTGGCCTCTTCGTTCTTGTAATATCCCAGGAACACGGAAGGGCTTCGGGATAGAATCTCACCGTCCTCCCCGATCCGGACCTCTGTCTCGGGAATGGGGGTTCCGACCGTATCAAACTTGACGTCCCCGTCCCTGTGAACGATGGAAATACCTGCGATTTCCGTCTGGCCGTAGATCTGTTTGAGATTGACCCCAAGGGCGTGAAAGAACCGAAAATGGTCCGGCCCCATGGCGGCTCCCCCGGTATAGGCATGCCGAAGCCGGGACATCCCCAGGTGGTCTTTCAGCTTCTTTTGCATGGTGATGAAGGCCAGCCAGTTCAAAAGCCGCAGTGTCCAGGGAATGGGTTTTTTTTCAAATTTCAGATTGGCGACCCTGTACCCCGTCTTTGTGGCGAAATCGTATATCCTGCGTTTTATCCAGGTGGCGTCGATGTGCTTGACCTGGACCTGCCTCGTGAATCCCTCATAGAGCCTGGGGGGTGCGAACATCACGTGGGGTCCGATCTCGCGGATGTCTTGGGTGGCTGTCTCCGGTTCTTCAGGAAAATTGAGGGTGTATCCTATCTGGAGGCCACATGATATGGACATCATCTGCTCACCGATCCAGGCAAAGGGGAGATAGGAAACAAAATCATCGGTGTCATAACAGGGGTCCACGGCCATGAGGTTCCTGCCCATGGTCAGCATATTCCAGTGGGACAACAGGGCGCCTTTAGGGAGAGCGGTGGTCCCGGAGGTATAGAAGAGCAGGCATATGTCATCCCCATGCCCCTCACTGATGGTTTTTTCAAAGAGACCCGGCTCTTTCCGGTCCAGTTCCTTCCCCAGTTCCTGGACCTTCTTGATACTGATCAGAAAATCCTGGTGATAGCGCCGCATCCCCTTTGGGTCGTCCCAGATCACCTTTTCGAGCTTGGGGCAGTCGTTTTTGATGGAGAGGGCCTTGTCCACCTCTTCCTGGGTTTCACCCACAAAGAACTTGGCATCAGAGTGGTCGATAATGTACCGGACCTCGTCCATCATGCAGTCCTGGAAGAGC
>JAFDIX010000751.1 GCA_019307805.1 Deltaproteobacteria bacterium
AATATGAGACCTTTGAAAAACGTTCAGTTTTTTTCAAGGTCAAGGAAGACGAAGATTTTAAACGGAGGCATACTTATGGGTATTTCGAGGCTTAAAATCTGAGTCTGACGCAGAGATTGGGAAAAAGAGGATGTTTTTCAAAGGTCTCATCATGTTTACTCATCTTCACGTCCACAGCGCCTTCTCTTTTCTTTACGGTACCTTTACCCCTGAAGCTTTGGCGCAACGGGCAAAGGAGATGGGGTTCAGCGCCATTGGCCTGACAGATAAAAATGGTCTCTATGGAGCTATTCGATTTTACAAGGCCTCTGAGTCAGCAGCTATTAAACCAGTTCTCGGATCAGAGATAACCCTCCTGGCTTGTTCTCTCAACACCCTGACAGCGTTCGCCCAGGATCTCATTTGTCTGACCGGTGGCAGGGATGGACGGCTCCAAAGACTGATCTCTCTGGGAAATCCGGACCAGGCTAGCCATTGGCTTTATACGCTCAAAGAGATTTTTAGGCCGGGCCACCTCTTTGTTGAGATCCAGCACCATGGCCTCCCGGAAGACCAGGCTCTTATGGAAGCTACAGCCGGCCTGACCAGGGAATGTGGGCTTTCCTTGGTGGCAACCAATGATATGACTTTTTTGGACAAAGAAGACTTTGAGGTCCACCAAAGACTTATAGGCATCCAGCAGGTGGTTCATCACAGGGACGTCCGCGGGGTTCCCAATGACCAGTTTTATTTCAAAACAGAAAAAGAGATGAAGACAGGCATCCCGTATGCTGAAGCTTTAGAGAATGCTGCACGCATTGCTGACACTTGTCATCTGGAGCTTCCCATTGGCCGGATTCATCCCCCTTCTTATCCTCTTCCCCAGGGAGAAGAAGCCACCTGCGATGAATTGCTTGCAAAACTTTGTTTTTCGGCGGTGGCAGTAAAATACAAGCCGGTTACTTACCGGACCCTTATACAACTGGAGCGGGAGCTCGACCTGGTTCGCCAGGTGGGACTTTCCGGGTATTTCCTCTTGGTCAAAGATGTTCGGGATTTTGCCGGGACAAAAGGAATCCGTTGCACGGTGAGGGGATCGGCTGCCGGCTCTCTGGTGACTTATTTACTTCTGGGAGGTATCGATCCTCTCGAGCACGACCTTTTGTTCGAAAGGTTTCTGAACGAAGGCCGATCCGATATTCCGGATGTTGATCTTGACTTTGATTCTCTGAGACGGGACGAGGTGCTCGTCTATGTCATGGAAAAATATGCAGGGCAGGCTGCCATGGTTGCCACCATTCCTACTTTCAGGGCCCGCGGGGCCATACGGAATCTGGGAAGGGCCTTTGGATATTCTTACGATAAGATCAATCGATTGAACTCTTTTTTACCCTATTATTTGAAAAGTTCTCAGATTGAGGAGGCTTTTCTCAGCCTCCCCGAGCTGAAAGATACGCCCCTGAAAGAGGAGTCTGAGCTTCTCGGAATCGCAGCAAAAATTTCAGGACTTCCTTATCAACTCTCGGTGCACCTGGGTGGTGTCGTCATTGCACCTGATGCCCTGGATACATGGGCCCCTGTAGAGACGTCTGCCAAAGGCTTTCCTGTGGTTCAATACGACAAGGATGATGTGGAGGCATTGGGCCTTGTGAAACTGGATCTTTTGGGGCTTCGCATGCACACGGCGATCCAAAAGACTCTGGATCGCCTTACAGAGCAAGGGGTTTTTCTGGATCTGGATAATATGCCTTTAGATGATGAAAGGACTTTTCGACTCTTGAGGACCACGGAAACCGTAGGCGTCTTTCAGGTTGAATCGCCTGGCCAGCGTCAACTCCTGGGCAGACTCCAACCCAAAAAGTTTTCCGATATTATAGCCGAGATTTCCCTTTTCAGGCCTGGTCCCATGAAGGGGGATATGGTCACTCCGTATGTGGAAAGGCGAAATCATAAAGAGCCGGTTCGGTATCCTCATCCTGATCTTGAGCCCATCCTGCAGGAGACCTACGGGGTCGTGCTGTTTCAGGAGCAGGTCTTAAAGATTGCTCATCGCATCGCCGGGTTTTCCTTAGCCGAGGCTGACCAATTGCGGCGAGCCATGACCAGAAATCGTTCCGCTGCGGAAATGGAGAAGATTAGGACCGCCTTTATTGAAGGGGCCATCAAGAAAGGCTACAGCCAAAGGACGTCTGAAGAGATCTTTGCCATGGTAGCAAGCTTTGCCGGTTATGGCTTTTGCAAAGCCCATGCGGCTTCCTTTACCCACATTACGTATCAAAGCGCTTTTCTCAAGGCCCATTATCCCTTTGAGTTTTACTTGGGGCTCCTTAATGCAGGCCAGGTAGGCTCTTATCCAAAAAGTGTCATATTAAATGAGGCCAAAAGGAGGGGGTTTGAGATACTGAGCCCTCATGTTAATTACAGCCAACAGGATTATGCAGCAGAAAACGGGGGTATCCGCATTGGACTTTTAGCAATCAATGGAATCGGACCGCGATTCTGTGAGCGGATTTTACAGGAACGAGATAACGGACCTTTTAGCAGCGTCAAAACGTTTTGCTCCAGGGTGAATCTTCCCCGGGAGATTACGCTACGGCTTTCCCTGGCCGGCG
>JAFDIX010000142.1 GCA_019307805.1 Deltaproteobacteria bacterium
GGGGGATTTTAATGCCGGGCAGAATAGTATTGTGATGCCGGATAACCCCTTTTTTTTCCAGTATCGAGCATCCGGCATCCAGTATCTATTCGCAATGGAAAAAAGGAGTTAAATGAATATGAGCGGGGCGAGTTCGAATCTTTTTTCGATAAAAGATAAAGTGGTTATCATTACCGGGTGTGCCCGGGGGATTGGCCTTACCTACGCAAAGGGCCTGGGATCGCACCAGGCGAAACTGGCCATTTGCGATATCCAGGATGAAAAGATCGTTGAAGTAGGACAGGATCTGGAAAAAAGCGGGTGTGAAGTGATGGCTTCCAGGGTCGACGTGACCAACCCTGGGGAGGTCGATGCATTTGTTCAACAGGTCATCGAACGGTTTGGACGCATTGACGGGCTCGTCAACAATGCAGGGGTCTTGATGCGAAGGACGCCCGAGGAAATGAAGCTCGAAGAATGGGAATTCATTCAGAAGGTGAACGTCAACGGTACGTTTCTTTTTGCCCAGGCAGTAGGAAAGGAGATGATGAGGCAAAGGGAAGGTTCCATCGTGAATATCGCTTCCATCGGCGCCAAACAGGCCCTGGGTCTGAGATTGGCCTACTGTACATCCAAGGCTGCAGTTGAACACTTCACCAGGACACTGGCATTTGAATGGGGAGAGTACAACATCCGGGTGAATGCCATTGGGCCCGGCTTCATCAAGAGCGACATGAATGCGGATTTGCGGGCCAACAAGGAGATATACAATCGCATGGTGAGTGAGGTTCCGCTTGGCCGTTTCGGGGAACCGGATGACCTGTTGGGTACGCTCATATATCTTATCTCGCCGGCATCAACATATGTCACGGGACAGACTATTTTTGTGGATGGTGGAAAAACGACGGTGTAGTGGGAGCGTATACCCCTGCGTCTGAAGATATGAGATCACGGCCATGCTAAGAAGAAGTGGTTGCAGGATCGGTAGGATTCAAGGGGTCAAGGGGCCGAGGGTTCGAGTGAAATGAATGAAAGGTTATCGGGTTAATGACAGAATCAACAAGGAAAAGATTGGAAAACGTGGAAGGTATTATTGATCTCACCCTTCCGGTAAGAAAACACTGGCGGTGGGGATTTCACCGAACCTATGAACGTGATTACACCTTCGGTCACCCTCTTCGAGAGGAATACCTGTATATGCCGGTGCATTGCTTTACGCACATCGATCCTCCTGCACATGCTACGGAAGGTGAAAAAACCATTGATCAGGTTCCCCTGTCGGATCTCATTGGTTACGCCAGGATAGTGGACCTCTCCCACAAGGAGCAAAACGCGGAAATAACAGACGCAGACCTTGATGAAAAGGGGGGGCATGTCGCAAAAGGGGATATCGTTGTTGTCAAAACGTGCCAGGGTTTGCGCTACAGTGTGGATCAACAGGAGTTTTGGACGACGTCTCCTTACATGGCCGAGTCGTCCGGGAAATGGCTCGTGGAGAAGGGGGTCAGGGCAGTCGCCTTTGATTTCCCACAGGATTATGTGTTGCGGGATTTTTTCAAGGGGATCATTCCATCCCTGGATGACATGACCATGCACAAAGCCCTTTTGAAGGCAGGGATTATTCAAATTGAGTATATTACAAACCTTCACCTGGTGGATGCAAACTCGGTGTTGTTCTTTGCCATTCCCCTCAGGCTGGAAGGGGTAGCCGGATCGCCGGCCCGGGTGTTTGCAGTGGAAAACGCATCATCGTTGATATTAAACCGGATCAGATAAAAATTTTTAAGGAGGTGTTGCCATGTCCAATCCAAAGGCCAAGGTTCTTGCACTGGATAAAGTCGATGTGGACAGGATTTATGAGGAGCAGCTCGATCACCATTTCGGGATAAACAAATTCACATGCGGCAGTGAGTCCCTCTCCATGAGCTTTCCACTTGAATTCCGAATTGGGGCAGTACATCATCAAGGGCAGGGGAAAGTACCACTTCTACCCGGGCGTTGAAGGGGAGGCGGAATCACATGATATCTATCCTGGTTGTTTTATTTACGTGCCGAAAGGGTGTGTCCACGTGATTGAAAATACCGGGGATGAAGATATCGAATCCATTGCAGCCTACGGAGAAGCCAATACCGGAAATGCCACATTGAAGATCTTTACGGAGAGCCCGCTGGACTAAACACATCAAAGCTTTAGAGCGTGATCGGCGTGCAGCTAAAATGGGGTGAATGTGGGGACTGCGATGTGAGCCTCAGGTCTGGAGTGATGGAGTGTTGGAGTAATGGATGAATGCCAGAGAATACTCGCGGCGAGGAAAGCGCGTCACAGGAGACCGTTCGTTCACAGCACTCGGCTTTATGTTCTCTGCGATTCCTGAAAGCTGAGTGCTGATCGCTGATAGCTATTTAAGCCGGTTTTTTCTTTTTCTTCCTGGGCATGATGCTGCCGATAAATGTCAGGATCACCACGATGACCAGGATGGTTCCCAGGGGCCTTCCGTAAAGGATGTTCCAGATACTTTCCCCTTCAAACACCACCATGGCCCGCCTGAAATTTTCATCCAGCATATTCCCAAGAATCACACCGAGGACCAGGGGACCGATGGGGATATCGGCCTTTCGCATGAGGAACCCCAGTAGTCCGAATGCAAACATCAGATAGATGTCAAACATGGCCATTTTCTGTGCAAATGAGCCCATGACACAGAGCAGCGTAATGACGGGGAGGAGTATTTCGCGGGGAAGGGAGAAGAGCTTCACGCTGGGTTTGATCAGGGCAAAGGCGCAGATGTACATGGCGATGTTTGCCAGTATGAGGGTCCCGTACATGAAGTACATGATGCCGGGCTGTTCCACTTCAATAGTCGGACCCAGGATGATCCCGTGCAGGTTCAGAGCGGCAAGGAAAGCCGCTGCTGTCGCGCTGCCGGGAATCCCGAGAATCAGGGTTGGGAGCAGGGCGCCGCCGATATTGGCATTGTTGGCCACCTCGGAACAGACAACCCCTTCCATGTCGCCCTTGGAAAACTTTCTTCCAGTAGACCTCTCACCAAGCCCATAGGACACGAAGGTGGCCACATTGGCCCCCGCACCGGGGATGATGCCGGTGAGTAAACCGGCAATGGATGAACGGATGATGCTTTTCCAATACTTCAGGAATTCCTTGAGGCTGGGAAAGATCCTGCCTATTTTTTGTGGAATGACATAGGGTGAAGGCTCTGAAAGGACCATAAAAACTTCCGTTAGTCCAAAAAGGCCGATGAGCACAGGGATGTAGGGGATGCCCAGGAGCAATTCCATACTGCCAAAGGTGAATCGCTCCACACCGAGTATTTCCTCCCGCCCGACCATGGCAAGCAGAATCCCCAGCCACCCGGAGATCCAGCCCTTCACAGGGGCCTCGCCGGCCGTCAGTGTCCCGCAAATGGAGACCCCCCAGAGGGCCAGCAGGGCTACTTCCCATGATGCGAATTTCAATGCGATGTCAAGCACGTAACCGACACAGGTCACGAGAAGAAGAATCCCCACCCAGTTGCCCACCATGGAGGCGGTGATAGACATACCGAGTACTTCGCCGCCCCTGCCTTTTTTGGCCAGAGGAAAGCCTGCCATCTGGGTAGGAACGGCATCGGGGGTTCCGGGAATATTTATCAGAACAGCGGAAATGGCCCCCCCAAAGACCGAGCCCGTGAAGGTGCCGAGGATGAAGATGATGGCCATTTCAGTGGGCATCCGGTAGGTGAGTCCGACCAGGAGGGCCATGGCCATGGTGGTGGAAAGACCTGGAAGGGCCGCCCATATGATTCCCAGGGCGGCGCCGGCAGTGCAGAGTAAAATATAGTAGGGTGTAAATGCTGTAAAAAACGAATATTCCATGGGCTTATCCCCGTTTTGGTATGAGGAGTGGTCTGATAAGGGTGTTGGCTTTACAAAAACCAGTCAAAGATGGAGTCTCCCGGCAACAGTATCTTAAAGAGAAGGCGGAAGAGGGCGCTGAACACCAACGGGACCAATAGGGAAACAAGGGTAATCTTGAGCCAGCCTCCCTTTCTCCAAAAAACCGTAAAGGTCCCGAATAGAAAGAGAAAACCCGCTATTTCAAAGGGCACCCTCCCCGTGAGCACCAGCAGGTAGATGGAAACAAGTAAAATAATCCATACACTCCGTTTTGTCCTGGCATCCCCGAAAAACTTTCTAAAGGAGAATTCGGACAGTGTCCTGCTCAAGGTAGGGAGGCCCCTACTTCTTAACGCTGAAACCATAAGCGCAAGGCCCATAATGAACATGGTGCCGCCAAACAGGACGGGAACCAGGCCGGGTGCCCTTGCCCAACGCTCCCAGGGCATTTGCAGTGACCAGTAGATTACAATCACGCTGACTGCCATAATGACAAGTGATGTGACAATGTCGATCGCAGCCATCCGGGTTTTCTTTTCAAGTTTTTTATCGTCAGATTCGGCCATCTTCTTCCAGCCAACCGTTCGGCAATAAGCCTTATTAAATTAATTGCTTAGGCGAAGGATCCATAGGGATCCGATGATAGGTGATCGGAGTTTCTTACCATGAGACAGCTTATTCGGCAAAGATTTTTCCACTTTTAAAAGGGTTTGAACACCCAAAATAGCCGCCAAGGGCCTCGCAGTTCTCTGTCTCGCTGGGGTTGTAGGTGTTGTGTACTTCCCCTCGCGGGACATAAATAAAATCGTCTGCTTCCAGTGTCATTTTTTCTTTTTTTTCACCGATTTCCCATTCCACGGTTCCTGAGATCACATAAAAAAACATATCCGCATTTTCGTGGCAATGAAACTTGCTCTTCACCTGGGGAGGTACCTGGACGCGTATGATGGTGCCCATTTTAGTGTCGGTTGTTTCGTCCGTGATGCCGAACCATTGATTCAAACCGGGTTCATAGTTGGTTACCGTTTCAAGGCTTTTCGTGCTTATTTTGGTTGCCATATATTTTTCCTCCTTTTTTTACATTTCAAGAACTTTCATGTGTTGTTCCCCATATCGGGCCCCCTTTGCCACGCCGGGCTTGAAAATCTTTTCCAGCACTTCACATTCCGCCTTGCCCATTTGGATGTCCAGGGCGGCTATGTTTTCATCCAGATAGGATCTTCTTTTTGTCCCCGGGATAGGGACAATGTCCTGCCCCCGGGTGAAGACCCATGCCAGGGCTATCTGGGCCGGTGTACAGTCTCTTTCTTTTGCCAGGGTAATGAGTGGTTGCAACAGGCCGGCATTGTGCTTTATGTTTTCAGGGCCAAAGCGCGGAAGGTTTTTCCGCAAATCCCCATCTCCCAGATCCTCCGGCGCTTGAATTCCACCGGTCAGAAATCCACGACCAAGCGGGGCGTAGGCAACATAACCTATGCCGAGGTCACGACAGAGGGGCAATATTTCGTTCTCCGCATCTCTGGTCCAGAGAGAGTATTCTGATTGTAAGGCTGTTATGGGGTGGGTGGCATGGGCACGTCGAATGGTATGCGCTCCGGCTTCCGAGAGGCCTAAAAACCGCACCTTGCCCTGTTCAACAAGCCTTCCCATGGCTCCCACCGTCTCCTCGATGGGGACTGTTGCGTCGATCCGATGGACATAATAGAGATCGATGACGTCCATGCCCAGGCGTTGCAGGCTGGCATCGCAGGCCTGGTATACGTATTCGGGCCTTCCATCCACACCGAGCCATTCTCCTTTGGAGCCGCGAATAATGCCGAATTTCGTGGCAACAATGGCCCGGTCCCGCCTTCCCTTAAGGGCTTGGCCAAGGAGTTCCTCGTTTTTCCCAACGCCGTAGGAATCCGAGGTGTCAAAGAAGTTGATGCCCCGGTCAAGAGCATGAAGGATGGTGGCCATGGACTCTTTGTCGTCCAGCTGTCCATAATGGGCGGACATCCCCATGCACCCCAGACCGATGCCGGATACCTCAAGCGGGCTTTTTCCCAGTTGTCTTTTTTGCATTTTCAAATAATCAATTCCAGGGGGTCTTTTCCTGAAACTTCTCATCCATTTCTTCCAGAATTTTCTCAGCCTTTTCCCACTCTTCTTCCGCACCGGGAATCCAGTTTGTGTCGTACCAGCTGTGCCCAGGAATCCTGCTTTTGATGTTGATCCACAGACAATCCTCTTCACAGATCTCCTCGTGCTCTACATTGGGCGGTACGAGAAAGACATCCCCCTCTCCCACATCGTACCACTTGTCTTCATCTCCAACCCGAATCTTCATACTTCCCTTTAAAGGGATGAACATCTGCTCTTCAGGATGTGCGTGGGTCCTTGCTCCTGCGTGTCCGTCTCCCCGATCCTCATGGTGAAGGACGCGCTGCAGTATCAATCGTTTCCCAATCACAGACTTTCCTTTGGACAGGGTGCGGCTGGGTGTCATTAGTGTGTCTTCCAGTTCATCCCATTTGTATAACGGCATATTCAGTCTCCTTTGTTGTTAGTAGTGGTTCCCGTGCCCAGGTTTGGAAGGGGCACACTCAGACCCTTCGGCAGGGTGTCTTTTTCACAAACGAAAAATATCTCCACCGTTTTGCACTGGGGTGACCAATATTTCAGCGTTTGTGGAAAAAACACCCGAAGGCATCAGATTTTCGAGGAGTCTGATGCTTTCGCTCAGTAAAAAAAATCAGGGCCCGAAAGCCTGAAAGCAACTTTCGGGCCCTGAGGCTATATGATGCGCCGACTTGCCGATTATCCGCCTTCGCATTAGAATCTGGGTTTGTAACCCTTTGGAGGCCAATACTTTTCAAAGTCCGCAGGCCGGGGAATACCCAGGTCAGCCGGATTGACTTTGACGCCTTCAATCTTCAGATCCCACAACAACCAGGAAGTTGTTGCTTCAGCCTTGGCCGCGGCCTTGTCCGCCGCCCCTCCTACGAGAACATCCTTGGTAAAGAATTTTTTCTTCAGGATGGACTGAAATCTAGGTGAGTTGCAGGCCTTGGCAAATGCCGCAGCGATCTTTTTCAGGATCGGCACAGGCGTGTCTTTCTTGACCGCAAGGGTATAGTACCCGCCGAAGGGGGCAAAAGCGGCCATGCCCGGCACGAAATCTCCGACAGGTTTCAGGACCATTCCATTGGCAAGAGAGATCGGATCTTTTGAAAAAATGGCGAGGGGGCGCAGTTTGCCTGACTGGATGAACCCGATCTCTTCGTGCAAACCGCTGGCACAGACATCGATCTCGCCCTGCAGGCAGGCCAGCACGCCCGGTTTGCCACCCTTGTATTGGACAGTGCGCAATTTTATGCCTGCCGTACTTTCCAAAAGAGCGACCCCTTCTGACCAAAGACCCCCAACTCCGGAGCCGTTAATTTTGTATTTGCCCGGGTCCTTTTTGGCGGCCGCGATGAAATCATCCATAGTCTTAAAAGGAGAGTCGGGTCTGACCGCGAAGGACTGGGTGGAGTTGGCCGCCTTGAAATACTGCCAGTCCCTCCAGCTCAGTTTGGTGTGTCCCATGACACGCAAAGACTTGTTGAAGTTACTGGCACCCTGCCACCAGTAGCCGTCAGAAGGTTTGGACGCCACAAAATCCATGGCCAGTGCACCTACGGCACCGGGTCTGTTCATGGAATTAATGGTCGTCCCGATAAAATCCTCCATGGCTGAGGTGTAAGCGCGGGTCATTGTATCGGTTCCCCCGCCCGCTTTATAGGAGATGACGACAGAGATGGGTTTGTTTCCGGGCCAGTCCGCGAAGGATTGGGCAGTAAAGGTGAAAACAAGTAACAATGAAAAGATACAAACTGCGCCTACTTTCACATAAGATTTCATAACTCCCCCTTGTTTTGATTAAAAATAAAGATTAAAAGTAGCCCATTCCAGTGATTTGCTGAACCCACCTCCTTCCTGAATCTTTATCCGCCTTCGCAGGATAACATGGGCGACTCGACTTGAGCCATTCGGCTGCAAGTAGTTCGGCCCTGAGCCTACTGTCGAGAAGCCTATCGACAAGTCTTGCCGAGGACGAATGCCCGATCGTTGTGCTTCGGCGCGATGTCGCCCCGATGCCGAGGCGGATAACCGCATCGTAGCCAAGGGCGAAGACGGGTAAGTTATTTGGACCACATGTTGACCCATGGGGCTCCATTTTCCATGGTAAAAAAGTATAGTTTCGGCCATTATGTAAAAATCCCTAAAAAATATCAAGTGAAAGGCTTTGCGCCGATGGAATAGCCGCCGTCCACCATCAGGCATTGGCCTGTGATAAATGCGGCGTCATCGCCGGCCATGAAGTGGACGGCCCCTGCAATGTCTTCAGGTTCTGCCGCCCTGCCAAGCAGGCCATAATCCTCAAACTGTTTTCTGAATGCCTCCTCTGAAAGGCCTTCCGCCTTTGCCCGGTTGATGTGAAAGTCTGTGATGGTTTTGGCCGGACAGACGGTGTTGACCCTGATGCCATGCTCCCCAAAGGTGGCGGCAAGACTTCGGCCCAGACTCAATACCCCGAATTTGGTCACATCATAAATGGGCATGTTGGTGCGGCCCGTCAAGGCCGTGGTGGAACCGATCAGTACAATGGCACCGGATTTCTGTTCCATCATCTGGGGGAGGACCGCCTTACAGGAGAAATTGACTCCCTTGAGGTTGATCGCCAGCATTTTGTCCCAGTCCTCTTCAGTGGCCTCCAGGACAGTTCCGAAGACGCGGATGCCCGCATTGGCTACGAGGACATCAATACGGCCGAAGGTCTCAAGGGCTTTATCGGCAAAGTTGTGACAGTCCTTTTCAACGGACACATCGGCATGGCAGAATATGGCATTCACCCCGAGAGATTTAAGGTGGTCTGCAGAGGCCTCACCCGCTTCATTTTCCCAATCTGCAACGACAAGGTCGTAGCCTTCTTTGGCAAAACGTTCTGCACAGGCCTTTCCGATCCCCCTGCCGGCTCCGGTGATGATGGCAACCTTGGATTCAGAACTCATAAAATTTTCTCCGAAT
>JAFDIX010000752.1 GCA_019307805.1 Deltaproteobacteria bacterium
CCGCATGAGAGGCGGGTTGCCCAGGGCAAATGCGGTGAAACACGTCCATGAAAAGCATGGGGTGAACATGCTGGCCAATATTTGTGCCATCGATCGGGCGGCATTGCCCCCATTGATGGAATACTGGGTCCCGGAAGTGGATGTCACAGGGGTGCACGAATTGCTGGCGAATGCCCTTATTCTGGAAGGGGAAAAGGAGCGAACGACCGATCTGAGGAGTGAACCCCTCCCAGGCATGGAGGAAGAAGAGGATGTATGACGGAGGCAAGATCATTGCGGGATGTGTTGGTTTGCTGGTGTACCCATTTTGGCCGAGCGCTGGGAAGTACACCACCAAAGCACCGGAACCCCAACTCACGGAAAAGGCCAAGGAAGCCAAGGAGTGCGTGGCGGAGACATCCTTCATGAGAAGAGACCACATGAAAATGCTCGATCAGTGGCGTCACGAAGTGGTTCGCGATGGAGAGCGGTACTACAAAGCGAAAAACGGCAAGGTCTTTTACAAAAGCCTCCAGGTTACGTGCATGGAATGCCATTCCAATAAAACCAAGTTCTGCGATGAATGCCACAATTACATGGCAGTAGATCCCTATTGCTGGGATTGCCATATTGCGCCTAAGGAGAATCAGTGATGGCTGTGGACAGACGTAAATTCCTGAAAATAGCTGGGCTTTCTGCAGTAATGGGCCTTGGGGGAAAGGGTGTCTGGGAAATTCTTGCCCCGGGCGAATTGGAGGCTTCGGTAAAGGATATTCCCCTGACCCAGGGAAAGAAATACGGCATGGTGGTCGACATGAAAAAAATGGACGAAGAGATCATGGACAGGTGTGTCGACGCCTGCCATCGGGTCCATAATGTGCCGAATCTGGGAGATCCGCAGTTTGAGATCAAATGGATGTGGAAAGAGACCTATGAGCATGCCTTTCCCGGGCAGCATCATGAATATATCAGTGAAAGATACCATGGTAAAAACTTTCCCCTGTTGTGCAACCATTGCGACTATCCCCCCTGTTGCAGGGTCTGTCCGACGGGCGCTACCTGGAAGAGGGAAACGGATGGGGTTGTTATGATGGATCAGCATCGGTGCATTGGTTGCCGATTCTGTATGGCGGCATGCCCCTTCGGTGTCAGGAGTTTCAACTGGGGTGATCCTCGAAAGGCGCCCAGGGCCCTGAACCCCGATTTCCCCACGAATATGGCATACCCCACGAGAATGAAGGGTGTCGTTGAAAAGTGTAATTTCTGTGCAGAGCGGCTTGCACAGGGCAAACTCCCCGCTTGCGTTGAGGCTGCCAATGATATACGCGCAGGGGTCCTGACCTTCGGGGACCTTGATGACCGTGGTTCGGAAGTGAGAGAGCTGCTCCGTGAACATTTTACCATTCGGCGCAAGCCGGAGCTTGGGACAGGACCCAATACCTATTACATTGTTCTATGAGGTGGTTATGTTAGATAAGGCGCTAAAAGGAAGTGAGGTCTACTGGTACTGGATTGGACTTTTGCTCCTCCTGATGGGAGTCGGCTTCGGGTGCTATCTCCTTCAGTGGTTTGAGGGTCTGCGCATCACGGGCATGAGCCGGGATGTCTCCTGGGGTTTTTACATCGGCCAGCTCACCTACTTTGTGGGGGTCGCGGCCTCGGGTGTGATGGTGGTTTTGCCCTGCTATTTGCACGACTATAAGGCCTTCGGAAGAATCACTATCCTGGGTGAATTCCTGGCGGTGGCAGCCATTATCATCTGCGGGCTTTTCGTCATCGTGGACCTGGGAAATCTGCCCCGCATGATGAATATCATGATATACCCCCATCCCCGTTCCATCCTGTTCTGGGATATGATCGTTCTGAATACTTATATGCTTCTGAACCTGGTCATCGGCTGGAATGTGGTGGCTGCGGAACGCAAGGGGATTCATTACCAGAAGTGGGTCAAGGTCTTGATCTATATTTCCATCCCCTGGGCCTTCAGTATCCACACGGTGACCGCCTTTCTGTATGCAGGCATTCCCGGCAGACACTATTGGCTCACCGCGATTATGGCCGCCCGTTTTCTCTCCTCCGCCTTCTGCGCCGGTCCGGCATTGCTGGTACTGCTCTGTCTGATCGTGCGGAAGTTCACGAAATTCGATCCCGGCAAAGAACAGATCAGGACCCTGGGTATCATTATCGCCTATGCCATGATCATCAATGTATTTTTCTTCCTTCTCGAGATATTTACGGCCTTTTACAGCGGCATACCGGGGCATCAACATTCCATTATCTACCTCTTCTTCGGTCTTGAAGGGCATGGAAAACTCGTGCCCTGGATGTGGACGGCGGCGGTTTTTGCATGCATAGCTCTCATCCTTCTGATCGTGCCCGCGACAAGACGCAGAGAAGATACCCTGGTGGTGGCATGCATCGCCGTCATTATTTCGACCTGGATCGACAAGGGATTTGGGCTGATTATCGGCGGTTTCATTCCGAATCCCTTTGAACGGGTTTTTGAGTATTATCCTACGCTACCGGAAATTGGAATATCCATAGGTATCTGGGCAACCGGGTTCTTTGTGCTCACCGTACTTTACAAGATTGCGATCTCCGTCAAGGAGGAGGTGGCCGCCTAG
>JAFDIX010000003.1 GCA_019307805.1 Deltaproteobacteria bacterium
ATCTTTCCAAAACCGGGAGGGAAGCATTATGAAAGTCCTCAAATCGGCAGCATGGCTTTTTCTGTTAGCCTGGCTCGCATTCACGATTCCGGCCATGGCCCAGTCCGGGAGCGAATCCGAGCCTTACCAGGAGACACTGCAATCCTTACTGGACGACCTCCAGCGTACGATCAATGATGCGGACAAGCGAATGGTGGCGCACCCGCGGTTTCTGGATGAACTCCGCGCCCTGGTCGCGCAGTACAAGGCAAAGCTCCGGCCCATCTATCTGTACGAAGATTTTTCAGACGGGAATTATTCGGCCAATCCCAGGTGGATTGTCAAATCCGGTCAATTCCGTCTGGTACCCGGCGGACGATTATGGAGCCGTGTACTGGTTGAGCGCCAATACCAGTCGTCCTCTTCCTCCTCGTCCCAGGATGAGCAACCCCTGGGGCTACTCCTGAAGGAAATCCTGAAATCCTCCCGGGATAGGGAGGAACGGGAGGCCGCTCCCGCTCCCCGGGAAGAGGAACCTGCGGTTATTGCGACCCTGGCAAAAATCGGGCCGACCTTTGAAGTGGACCTCAACTTTATCTCAGATTCTCGATGGGGGTCCACGGAATTTGTGCTCATGGGTGGAAATCCCGCCACACCCCGGTACCGGCTCATCTACCATGCCGCCCCCTCCAGGGATCGGCCCATGGAGATCGTCCGGCAGAGGGGATCAAGACAGTATACCATTGAGGCAGCCTCCCGATTCCCTGACCTGGATGACGGGAAAACCCACAGGATCCAGTGGATGCGGGATGAACGGGGGATCATGAAGGTCCTCGTGGATGAGGTAGAAATACTCTCTACCGTGGAGTTCTACTATCAGGATGATTTTTCCGGTTTCGCACTGATCAACCGCGGTGGCACTTACGAGTATGGCCCCATCAAGATTCTCCAGGTCAAAAAGACGGTAAAATAGACGATCCATCGCCTTTAAAGGAATTTGTCGTTACTGAACTTGGGGACGTCCTTGACAAATTGGACTAACAATGTTTAATGTTTCTACGGCTTAATACCTTAGCAACAGCCGATGAGGAAACCCCTAATTGACGCCCTGCCTCTGCCAGTGAGATACCAAACTCCTCAACCAATTTCTCGATTAATCGAGCCCTTACTTTCGATGTTTTACGCCTCCGGCTCCCGGCTTTCAATGCTTTAATATCCACTCCCCCATCTTCACATTCCCTTTTGATATGCTGGATGGCTATTTTCATATTCTCAGTGCCATGAAACTGTTTTTTTCTTTCTTCATCTGCCTGCTGGATTAGTTGCTGCACAAATTCACCGCTCCCCAATATCCGTTCATCCGACTTTTCACGTACCCCTTGTCGATTCATATCCTTTACCGCTGTCCATCCTCCTTGAGACCTTATAAGCCCCCCTCCAATCAAATCTGACCGATGCCCTTGTTCAATTCCATTCTTGACAAACCGGCGATACGCCCTTTTGGCTTCACCTGTTTTTTCTCCAAACCACTTCAGCACATATTCCTTATCTTGCCAGTCATTTTTCAATCTCCCTAATACTGCAGAATGTCCACACCAACGATACCGGTCTAATTTCGTAATGGACTCTACCATTCGCGCTCTTATTGGGTTCAAATGAATATAGCGAACAAGTTCCTGAAAATATGAATCTTCTTCAACCGCTATTGATTTAAAACGGTTTTGGAACAAATGACCGTGCCTGCGATGCCGCCGGTTGTAGAAAACAGCATATCCCGTGAGAAATCTCTTCATATACTTTGACAAACCAGGCGCACCACTTCGCAAAAGTATATGGGCATGATTACTCATTAAAGCCCATGCGTAAATTGCCGTATCCGTCTGCAACCCAAGGGACCCCATACGATCAACAAAGTTTCTCCTGTCTTCATCGTCATCCACAATTTGTCTTTGCTCAATGCCCCTGATGATCACATGATGTAAAGTCCCCGGCGCATCCAGCCTTGCTTGTCTAGGCATAACTTTCCTTCCTTTAATAATTTAAAAAAATACTTACCACCATATGTCAATATAGTCAAGGGCGTCCCCCATTTCTACGGCTCGTGTCTTTCCTCCTTGATGAGCAGGGCGCACAAAACAGCAGCCCCCGCCATGAGCATGGAGATACCAAAGGCCCAGTGGTAGCTGCCCGTGTGATCGAAAATCACCCCCCCCACATATGCCCAAAGCCCTCCACCCAGGTGGTGTATCGTGGTTACGGCCCCGCCTATGAGACCGATATGAGTCAGGCCAAAGAGCCTTCCGATAAGTGTGGGCGTCAGCGGTGCCGTGATAAAAAAGGTGAATCCGAAGACCAGGGCAAAAATGTAGAAAGAAACCGCATTTTCGACCTTCAAAATCAGCAGAAACATGATCACCCGCAGGGCGAAAGTGATGGCCAGAGGGATTCTGTTCCCTATTCGATCCGAGGCAGTGCCCGCCACAAGGATGCCCACCAGACTCATCAAACCGAACCAGGCCAGCATATTCCCGGCCGTGGTGGGTGAAATGCCGTGGTCTGTTGTGTAGGCGATCCAATGGGTCGTCATAAGGAAGTCGCCGCTCCCGCAGACAAACATCACCGCACAGAACATCCAGAAAGACCGTGTCCTCATGGCCTCCCACAGGTCCAAGTCACGGAGGCATGCATGCAATGATATCTGGTCCCTGTTTCCATCCCCGTTTTTCCTGCTTGCCTTGGCTGAAGGGCTTGTAACACCCGGTTCAGGATCCCCTTTGATTACCAGAACGGCAAGGATGATGTTGACAAGGAACATGATGCAACCGATCCAGAAGTAGGATGCCCGCCATCCAATCCGATAGACAAAGATGGTGAAAAGGGGAACCAGGGCAAACTGTCCGATGCAACTCCCTGAAAGCGCGAGGCTGACCGCAAGACCCCGCCGCGTCTTAAACCATTTACTGGTAACCGCCGCCAGAAAGTTGACCGCCGTCCCGCCCATCCCAATGGCTGCGAGGACCCCGTAGCAAATGTAAAACTGCCAGAGGGAGGTGACAAGGAAGATACTCATAAAACCGGCGGAGAGGAACAGGGTCGATATTATCAAGACCCATTTGGGCCCATATCGATCATAAAACCGTCCCACAAAAATGAGGGATATGGCGTATACCGTCATATTCAGGAAAAAGGCGAGGGAGAGCGTGCCCCGGCTCCAGCCAAATTCCGCGATCAAAGGTTTGAACATCACGCTGATAGCAAAGCGAGCGCCGGCATTGAAAAAGAGTATGACAAAGGACGCAGCCACGATGTACCAGCCGGAATAAAGAGAGGAGCGACGGTCTTTTTCTACGGGCATCACAGATTTCTCCCGGGCGTTGTTTTTGAAGGAGCTCATCCTAAGCACCCCCCAAGGACCCTGTCAAGTTCTGATCTACCAGAAAGGCATCATCACGAGCCTGCTTTCTCTTGTTCACAGCATCGTATCAGGATATAAATAATCCTATGGTGGGGTGCATTCCCTTGCCATTATGCAACCCGGATGAGGAGAGGACTATCCGGCTTGAAAGGAGACACCTGTTGTATCTCAAACAAAGGCGCCAGGAGGACGGTCTCCATTACATCCTGAGTGAATCCTACCGGGACCGGGATTGCTGGAAACACCGAGACTTGCTGGATCTGGGGACCAATCCTGAAGACTTCATCGAGTATCCTGGAGGAAACAGTTTCTATGTGAGTGAGGATCTGCAGGAGGCACTTGAGAACAAGGGTGTGGAGTCTTCCGGCGATGCATTGGAAAAACTCCTCATCCCCTTTCTGGATCCTGAAATCCGCCGCGTGGTGGAGATGTTTGAACGGCCCGGAAAAGATCAGGGGCCATGGAAAACAAAAACCAACGACGAACTTCTGGATCATCAAAACACCCTCCATCCCTTTGATAAACGCCGTCTCCATTATCTCCGGTGTGGAAGGGTGGACATCGGAAATCTCGATGGACGGGCATGGAAATTCCTTAATGTGCTCCTGGAGAAGAGCCGTGATGAAATTGAATCCACGATGGTGACCATGGAACGGCAGTTGCCTCCCCATGAAATCCGCCCCTATCTTTACACTGCGCTGCAGTTGCAGACCTACTTCATACACAATCCCGTGCGTAACACACCGGCCGGCCTGGATCCGGAAAGAGTCGACCACTACTTTGTCGAGGATCTCTGCCGACTAAACATTGATGAGACCTTTCTCAAAGGGGTTGAACGGGGCGAGACTGACTCACTCCACGCCTATCTCGTGAGATACCTCATTTTGTATTTTGACAACGACTTTGACCGGGGCACCATCTGGGACGAATATATCCGGGATTTTATCTCAAAGCACCGATTTCGTAGACCGCCTGACCGCAAGGGCATGTCCATGTCTGAGAAGGAGGCCTGCAAGTGTCTGGGCATCACACCAGAGGAATGGAAAAATATGGACCGGCATGCATTAACCCGGCGCTATCGGCGACTGGCCAAGGAAACACACCCGGACAGGGGCGGAGATGGGGAGGCCTTCGTGCGTGTCAAAGACGCCTATGAGTGCCTCCTGGTGAGGAAGACCTGATGCACCCCGGACGGGCCCGGCCTGCAGACAGCCTCAAGGCGTCCTTTCATGTTTTGCCGGGCTGGTTGATTTTATTCATTTTTTGATATATGGATGTGAATCTTTTGAACGCCCCGGAAATGCTCCGGGGCCCTATGCTGTTGCCGAAAGAGTAGGAAAGCAAGTACACAAAATGAAGGAGGATATCTGAATATGGAAATAAAGACTTTGGGAGTTGTGGGTGCGGGTCAGATGGGTTCCGGGATTGCACAGGTGAGTGCAGCGAGCGGCCTGTCTGTGATCATGAGCGACATCAAGGAGGAGTTTGTGGAGAGGGGGTTTTCTACCATTGAGAAAAGCCTTGGTCGTCTGGTGAAAAAGGAAAAAATGACCCAGGAAGACCTGGAAGCTATCCTGTCAAAAATAGAAGGGACCACTTCGCTTGATGACATGGCCAAAGCGGACTTTGTGGTTGAGGCCGCAACGGAAAATGAGACGCTAAAGCTTCAGATCTTCAAAGATCTTGATGGGTTTTGCAGAGAAGGGATCATCCTTTCCACCAATACCTCATCACTGTCCATTACAAAAATCGCCGCAGCCACCCAGAGGCCTGAAAGGGTGATCGGCATGCATTTCATGAACCCCGTGCCCATGATGCAGTTGGTGGAGATCATCAAAGGGTTGGCCACTACAGAAGAGACCTATGAGATCACAAAAGAACTCACCCTGAAACTGGGGAAAACGCCCGTGCCGGCCAATGACTTTCCCGGTTTCCTGAGCAACCGGATTTTGATGCCCATGATCAATGAAGCCGTGTATACCCTTTATGAAGGCGTCGGCACCCCTGAGGACATCGACCAGATTATGAAACTGGGGATGAACCATCCCATGGGACCCTTGACACTCGCCGACCTTATTGGATTGGACACCTGTCTCTCTGTCATGCGGGTGCTCCACGAGGGTCTCGGCGATGCAAAATATCGTCCCTGTCCCCTCTTGATCAAATATGTGGATGCCGGGTGGCTGGGCCGGAAAACCGGAAAAGGGTTTTACGATTATTCCTAGTGCTGTATCCCCCCTGAAATGCTGATTTCAGGAGGGAGCATTCCGTTATCAGCGCTCATCCCTCAGCCCCAAGATACCCTTTGCCGAGCCCGCCGCTGACAGGAGAAATGAGGCTGGGTGAAAAGCAGGGATAATGTTTGATTATTGGCGAGAGTTGTGTTATTTTGGATTTTGTAACCACCCGCTGGAGGACGGGTAACATGGCGAAAATATTGATTGTTGACGACGAAGAGCACATCCGATTTCTCTATTACGAAGAACTGACCGAAGCCGGATATGAGGTCATTACGGCCGATAGCGGCTACCAGTTGATCGAAAAGATAGAGGATGAGAAGCCCGACCTTATCGTTTTGGATATCAAAATGGTGGACTATAATGGTCTGGATTTACTTCAGGATATCCGGAACAAGTTCTATAACATGCCCGTCGTCCTCTGCACCGCCTATGACACCTTCAAAGAGGATATGAAATCCATCGCAGCAGATTTTTATGTGATCAAGTCCTTTGATCTCACGGAACTCAAAAACAAAATTGCCATGGCCCTTGAGGCCAACGCCCCGTAATCCCTCTTTCAAAACCCCGGCACCGCTCCCATCCGAATCCCATCATTTGTGATATTTCTCGCCCTTGAGGATCGTCATCGCCCTGTAAAGCTGCTCCAGGAGAAGGAGGCGGCTCATTTCATGGGTCAAGGTCAATTTGGAAAGGGAGAGGACCTTTTTGGCACTGCCGATGAGATCCTTTGATAGGCCCAAGGGGCTGCCAATGATAAAGGTGGCCCATCCCGGCTCATGAACCGCCATCCTGTTCAGCCATGAGGCAAGGCCTTCCGATGTATAGGCCTCACCGGTGCGGTCCAGTGCAACAGTGAAATCACTCTGCTCGAGTCTACGTTCTATGGCTTGGGCCTCGGCATCCAGGATCGACCTGTCCGACCTCCCCTTTTTGATCTTAACGGGTTTGACTTCGATCCATTTCACCTGTGCATATCTGCGAAGGCGCTCCAGGTAAAAGGACTCTCCATCCTTGAGAAAGGGAGATCGTGTTTTGTCAACCACCATGCACTTGATTTTGATCATGCTGTGTCCGGTTATTTTGAAACAGGTGGTGCGGGTGCGGAATGTTTAGGACGACTGGATCCTTCCCGTAATAATCCGCTCTACCAGGGATTTTACCGCCATGGTAATCTGGGACTGGACGACCCGGTAATGATAGGGGGACCTTCCGTAAGGATCACTAATATCTTCTTCAATCTCGGCAGCGCTGATATACTTGCCCAGCAAAGCCATTTTTTTTTCCGCTCCGGGCCACTCCTTTTTTATCATGTCCACATGCTCTTTTTTCATGACGAGGATAAGATCCGCCCAATCCACCTCCACCTTTGCAAGCTGCCTTGAGCCATGGTCCCCGGCGGCAATCCCCTGTTCATCAAGAAATTCCACCATCCTGGGGTCGGCTGGGCTGCCGGGATATGCCAGAACCCCGGCAGATTTAACGGAGACCCTCTCAAGACCGCGCTGGGCGATCTCTTCTTTGAGCAACATTTCCGCCAAAAAACTCCGGCTGATATTGCCGCTGCAAACAAACAGGATATTCATTTGAATCACTTCTTTTCAATGCCCAGGATTCCTGCGATCTCCTGGGCCATTTGGTTGACAAACCGGTCCATTTCCTCCCCTTCAAGGGGTTCTCCCGGTTCAGGAAATTTACTGACAGTATCCGGCCTTACCAGAATAGGGGCATTTCTCAATTCGTGTTTCGGCGTAACCTCAAATTCCGATCCGAAACGGTCTTCAAAATACATTTCCTGAAACGTCAGGAACTTGAGCATATGGGCGGTCGAGTCAAGAATCCCCACTTCGCCAGGCAGTACATACCCCGCCTGAAGGGCCTTTTTCAGCCCTGCCATGGATTCTCCCCCCTGGGTGCAGGCAATATTTCCATTACGATTGGCGATAATCATGGAATCCATGATCTCCTGCTCCTTGACTTCCACCACAAAGATCCGCCTTTCTCCTGCAGCACGATTGTATGCCCGCACCAACTCAATAACCCTGGGCATGGATACCGGATTACCGATCATGGCGGCCTGGGCAACGCTGGGCTGAACGGTGACCGGAATGAAATCCTTCCCGCCCACACTCTCCTCCAGGTAGTAACGATATACAGGGTTGGCATGCTCGGATTGCACACCAACGATCTTGGGAAGGGCGTCAATAATACCTGCCTCGTAAAATTTGAGGAACCCTCCCATAACGGCCGTAATGTTCCCTGCATTTCCTATGGGCAGGACGATTGCCTTGTCGTTTACCTGGTAATCAAAATCCTGCGCGATCTCAAAGGAAAAGGATTCCTGCCCCAGAATCCGCCAGCTGTTTTTAGAGTTCAAAAGAGCCACATGATAGTCTTCTGCCAGGGTCTCCACCACCTTCATACAATCGTCGAATACGCCGGGTATCTCAAGCACCTTGGCCCCGCTCCCCAGGGGTTGTGCCAATTGCTGTGGCGTTACCTTCCCGTGGGGCAAAATAACGGCGGATTTCAGGAAATCATCGAGATAGGAGGCATAAAGCGCAGCAGAAGCAGAAGTATCACCTGTGGAGGCGCATATGGCGAGTACGTCTTTAATATCCGTCTCCTTTGCAATATGATTGATATAGCTCAGGGCACAGGCCATGCCCCGGTCTTTGAAAGAAGCGCTTGGGTTCAACCCATCATTTTTAAAATAAAAGTCAATGCCCACTAATTCCTTCAACCTGGCATTGGCCTCTATCACCGGAGTATGGCCTTCTCCAAGGTAGACAATCCGATCCAACGGAATTACCGGGGCAATAAATTCATAGTAGCGAAAGATCCCGTTCAGAGATTGCTGGTTCAACATCCGTCGATAATCGAAGATTTCCCGCCATTTTTCGCCACTGGTCTCCCTGAGCTTGCTGAAGTTGTTGTCCTGAAGCAAGAGCACCTGGCCACATTCCGGGCAGGTGTACAGGAGTTGCTCGATGCCGAATTTCTCTTCGCAACCCAGACACCGGTAGAGCATGTCTCCTTCCGGTCGGGGTACCAGATAAGGTCTCACCCATTCCGGGAACTGGTCAATTTTCATGGCAACGTCCTCTGGTGTCGATTTTCGCATAACCATACATATCATTTCCAAAGGTGTCAAAGGGTGTCCGCCACCCCTGATCCACCATCAAGGTGTCATCTGCGGCGTTGCCTTCGATCGCTCCTCCCTGCGGCGTATCGTTCATACGCCTCAGTCGTCGCTCCTCGGCGCCTTGCATCTAACACCTTCCTGGCGCCCAGGGATAGGCCGAAATCCTGCGTCTTTGTTGATAGTCAGAATGTAGGTGGTGGATTTTGGGCCACGTCTATCCGCGCTGTTTTACCGGGATGCGCTTTGCACACACATCCCCCACCCCGCAACCGGTGAAATGGGCAGCCATCTCTTAAGGTAAAGGCTTCGAATGAGGGAGAGTGGCCGCAACTAGCACATTTTACAACACATTTCCCATTGACATCAGCACTGCTTTGTCCTATCCTATCCATCGCAAAAACTTTTACTCTTCTTTTCCATGAAATCATGGCCCCTGATAATTCCCCACAAGTGAAGACCCTGCCCCAGCCGATGCTCGACTTCATCGCAGCCTTCATGCGTTCCCTCAACAACGCACGTCTTTATGCGAGCGGCCATGAACTCGTCAAAAAAAACATCCACGATCTCTATGAGAAGTTTGAGATTGTCATCGGGGACCGTAATTTCCTCTTTATTGGGTGTGCAAAAGACAATCTCTTCCTGGAGGGTGACTTTTATACGGCCAGAGATGCCCACCTCAAAACCTTCCTGACTTTTTTTCACTCCATGAGGATCTCGAACCTCTTCCTGGACAAAGAAGTGACCCCGGAAGAGGTAGAAGCCTTTGTCGGCCTCCTGGCAGGGGCGAAACAGGGACAGGGTGAAGAGGTTTCCGAGGCCTTTCCCCAGGAAAATATTAAACGCATTAAGATTGGGCTTTTGGATTACAGCATTTTCTCCACCGTACAATCCGTCGCCTCTGAGCTGGCCCATAGCACGGAGGACGAGTCCATTTGGCGCCAGTTGATTGTGCAGCCTGCCGCCGCCGGCACCTTCAATCTTGACCCCGAAGGTCTCAAGGAATTGAACAGGCTCGCTCAGGACGTGGATGAGTTAAAAAAGCTCCTTGTAAAGTTGGACACTGACATGAAGAGCGGCAGCCAGGCAGCCACTACCGCCCAACGGGGTGTGCTCCTGGGTAACTTCGTTCAAAACCTGGGGAAGACCCTTGAAGGCCTTGATGCCGAAGAACGAAGGCAGTTCTCAATTCGCGTAGGAGCAGTCCTTGAATCCCTTGAGCCCCAGCTCAAGACCCAGATCCTGGGTTCGGCCGTCCCTCCTGAAACCGATGAAGAAGAAACAGGCGTGATCCACGAAATCATTCAGGCCATGCCGGATAACCAGCTCGTGAATCTGCTCGCAGATGCATTGATGGAGGCAGGAGCAAAGTCAGCCTGCTTCGATAACCTTTTGAACCGGGCCATTGCCAAGTACAAAGATCCAGGACTGCTCTTGACCCTTATCCGTTCGGAGATGAATAGGGCAACCCAGGAGAGGAGGCCGGACCATCTTAACCACTGGCAACAGCTGGAGCAGCTTTTGCTGCAGCAGCAGGAAGCGGAGGAACTCAATCGGCAGTACCGAAAGGAAATTGACGCCCTTGCGGCCTCTATCCAGATGGAAAAGCCCCTCGTGGAGGAGGATGAAATAGACCGTCTTTCAAAGAGCCTTGAGCCTGAACCATTGAGGGCGGCAAAAGTGCGGCTCATTGTCGATCTCATTCGCAATCCCCATCCTACCAAGGCCTCTTTATTTGTTCCTCCCCTCCTGGAAAATCTGGGGGAGGGCATGCAACAGTTTCTGGAACTGGAAAATTACGTTGCCGTTGCGAGCCTCCTGCGGGCTGCCTCCCTTTCCCTCAGCAATCTGCCCCGGGATCACCCTGCCTGGCAAACCATGAATACCCTTCTCAGTACGGTCCAGGTGGGGGAATTGGTCCGGAACCTCATGAAAAAGTGCCGCACTTTCAAACCGGAAGAGACGGCGGGGATTGATGCGGTCTGCCAGTTGTACCCGGAGAAGGCGGGAGGGATTCTTGTGGATGCCCTCATGGAATTGGAAGTGGTTAAAAGTCCTCAAGGGATATGGCTCTCCACCACATTGGCATCCTTTTGCAATCGGCTCGGAGGTGTTCTGGGTCGCAAACTCCAGGAGGCTCCGGAGCAGACCCTCCCACAGCTTCTGGATTTGGCTATCATGTCAGGGGACAGCCGCCTCGGAACGACCGTGGATCAGCTTCTCGAACACCAGAGCCATGATATCCGCTTGAAGGTGATAGAGACTCTGGGCAGTTTGAAGGCGGACAAATCCGTGCCTCGCCTCGCTGAAGTGCTATTGCAAAAGGGCTGGCTCAAGGGCAAGAAATTGAAAACACTCCAAATGGCTACTGCCCAGGCCCTTGTGAAAATAGGAACGGAACAGGCCCTTGAAGTCCTCCAAAAGATGGCGGAAGAAGGGTCTGGAGAGCTAAAATCCTTTTGTCAAAAAGCGGTTTCAACCTAGAGGAAATGACCATGGGTGCCAAAGCCCAAGATGACAAACTGAAGGCCTTTTTCAGTACGATTTGTACCAGCTTCGTTGCCAATATCAGGGCACTGTCTCTCTATCCCCCTGAACACCCTGAAACCCAGAAGAAGATTGTTGCGTTCCTCAAGGCCTTGAACAATTATCTCAAACAGCGCCCTGCCCTCACCATGCTCTTCATCAACAATGAAGTGGTTGTAGAAAATAAACCGATGCCGGAACTCAGCAAAAATCTTGCCAAGCTTATTGATCGTTTTGAGGCCATGAAGCTTCAGAGACTCGTCTTTAGAAGTGGAGTAACCCAGGGGGAGGTGGTTCACCTTTTTCAAGTCCTGGTTCCCCTTATAAAAAATCCAAGTGAAGCGGATCTTGTGATCGCAAAAAACCAGGACCGGTTGCCCCACATTCTGGCCGGTGCCCTGCCCTTTGACACGGACGCCCAGATCTCCTACGAGGAGTTGTCCAGTGTATTGGAGACTGCCCGGAAGTCGGTACTTTCCTTCTCCGGTCAACTCAAGGACCTTTTCTCCGATCTGGAAGGCCCCATGAGCAAGGAAAAGGTGGCTATCGCCAAAGAGACGAACGACACCATCCACAGGATGATCGGAACGGGCGAGATACCCATGAAGACCCTCCTCTATCGACGAAGCCCGGATCCTGATCCCTATATTCATGCTATTAACGTCTGTGCCTTGTCCGTGGCGCTTGCCCAGCAGATAAATCTGAAAGAAGCGCTCATCATGGAGGTGGGGATTGGTGCATTGCTCCATGATATTGGTCTTCATTTGTCCCCTTCCATTGAAATGTCCAAGACGGCAGCCATCAGTCTGGATGAGAAGAAACTGCAGTGGGAGCACCCGATCCGTGGGGCCGAAATCCTCATGGCATCACCTGGAATACCCGACATCGCACCCCTGGTAGCCTATGAACATCACCTCCACTTCGATGGCGGGGGGTATCCCAAACAAAAATCACCCAGGGAGCTCAACCTCGCCAGTATGATCGTTTTCATCGCAAACTGTTATGACAACCTCCGTCGAAATCGGCCTGAACGCAAAGCCCTATCCCTGACCAACACTATCGATTGGATGGACCAGAGGTTGGGATCCCTTTTTCATCCCCTTCTGCTCAAGAAATTTCGTATTTTGGTAAAGGCCCTGGCAGGAGAGGAGATACGGGGGTAGGGTCCCGAAAAGTCTCGAAAATTCTACAACTTGCCGAAATAAAAGGTTTTTAATGGCATCTTTTTTTATGCCGGCCACATGGAATAATGGAATGTTGGAACAATGGAATAATGGTCAAGAACCCATAACTTCTGAAACCAGCTTGACGATTCATTATAAGATGTAATAGAAACCCAATATTCCATCATTCCTTCATTCCATTATTCCAATCGCACGACCTGGAGGCTCTCGACAGGTTGTGAGCGAAGCGAACTAGGTTCCATATGATCATTGAACAGGTAAAAGAGGTGCTGAAGATTGAGGCCCAGGCTATCCTGGACCTCATGGACCGTATCGGCCCTGAATTCGAAAATGCCGTAGACATGATTCTCAATGCCGATGGACGGGTCATCCTTACCGGCATGGGCAAATCCGGCCTGGTTGGCCGAAAAATCGCCGCCACCCTCAACAGCACCGGAACCCCTTCCTTTTTCCTGCACCCGGCCGAGGCCATCCACGGTGATCTGGGCATGGTCACACCGAAGGATGTTGTTCTGGCCATTTCCAACAGCGGACAAACCAGTGAGATCAACCATATCCTTCCCATACTCAAGAAGATGGGGACCAAAATTATTTCTTTTACAGGGAATCTCGAATCCCCCATGGCCCTTGAAAGCGATGTGATCATTGATGTCGGGGTGGAACGGGAGGCCTGCCCCATGGGGCTGGCACCCACCTCCAGTACGACCGCTGCCCTGGCCATGGGTGATGCCCTTGCCGTGGTTCTCATCAACTACCGTCGTTTCAGCCAAAAGGACTTTCAAAGATTCCACCCCGGCGGCAGCCTTGGTGAAAGGCTCTCCGTAAAAATCAAAGCCGTCATGTTCACGGATGATCACATTCCAATGGTTGTTTTGGGCACAAAGGTGAGCGAAGCGGCCAAGGAGATTGATGCCAAAGGGCTTGGCGCCACACTTGTCGTGGACAGTGACAACAGGCTGCAAGGTATCATGACCGACGGAGACCTTCGAAGGGCCTTTACGAGACAGATGGACATCCGGGAGCTCAGCGTAGAGCAGATTATGTCCCCCTCACCGAGGACCATCGATCAAGACCAGACAGCCGCCGAAGCACTTGGCATTATGGAATTGTACGGGATAACCCATCTCTGCATTGTGGATAGAGAAAAGAGGGTGCGGGGTGTTGTGCACCTGCACGATCTCCTGGGAAGAGAGGAATTTAAAATAAATGACGGCCTCAAGCTCTCTTCGAGGGCTCATCATAGATCTGATCACACCGCTTAGCAAAGGCGGTGACATCGACGGGCGTGGTCTGGGCCGACACCTGGACAGGGTCCTCCCCCATGCACAGGGAATCCTCTTGGCCAGCCCCTATGTGGGTGAAGGGAGGAACCTGAAACCCGCCCAAAAAGAGGAACTGCTCGAAAAGGCCCTGGTTGTCGTTCGTGGCAGGGTCCCTGTCCTGTTCTGGATATCCGGAGGGACAATAGAAGAAACCGGGGATATCCTTTTGCGGCTCAGGAAAAGGATTGAAAAACGGGCCTATGACGGCCCCGTCTTCTGGATCGACAGCCCGCTCTATTATCACAGCAACAGAGGGCTTCCCCTCTATTATAAAGATCTCAGCGATGCTGTGAAGGAGCCCTTTTTCCTGTACAACCACCCTAGCCTCATAGAGCAATTGGCCCGCCCCTTCAAAAGAAACAATATCCGCACCGGCATCCTCAAGGAACTGGCCCAAATCAAAAGCATCAGAGGCCTCATTTTTTTCGGCCCCCTTGACAGATCCAGGAATTACCAAAAGGCCGTGAGGTCAAGGCCTGATTTCAGGATCTATGATGGTGAAGAGGCCCATTTTCTGACCCACCCAAGCCTCAGTGGCGTCATTTCCGTGGGGGCAAACCTGGCACCCAGGGAATGGCAAAAAATCACGGCCTCTTCGCTCCACACGAGCGGAGACCAGAAAAACTATCCGGATCATTTGCAGCAGATATGGGAGGCAGGGGAATACCTGGGCCTGCTCATGGAGATTTACAGTGGCCATTCAGAGGCTGTGGTAAAGCAGGTCCTGGCAGATGCGGACATCATTGAAAGCCCCACCTGCACCTCGAAAATAGGCGCCACGGAAGACAAGGCCCGCCTGGCAAGAGAGCTCAGGGCACGTTACGGTTTTCCAACCTGATCTCCCGTTGTAAATTCCTGGTGCGATGTCTCATAAATATTGTGATGAATGATCGATAAGGGCATACTGAAGCCGGAAGGCGCTACCCACCATCAGAAATATCGACTAAAATGACACCCGACATCTTTGCGACATGTTTGCGACAATGTTCACGACATCTTTGCGACAATATATATGACATCGAGCTATGACAAGCTGTGACATCAAGCTGTGACATGGAATCCACTATCGGAAAATGAAGTTAAACCGAATTTGCGACAATCTTACGCCACAACTTGCGACATTTAGCAATCATGACGGTCCCGTAAAAAGTCGGGAATCCCGTTAAAGCGTCATTCCGGCGGAGGCCGGAATCCAGTGATTTCAGTATGTTCTGGATGCCGGATCAAGTCCGGCATGACGAATTCGGACTTTTTACGAGTCCATCAATCATAACACTTCCCCTTTGGCAAAGGCAAAAGGTGCAGCACGGCCGTTCAGTGACCGCAGCAGTGGTCGCCGCAGTTTGCGAGGTCCGCCAGGGCCCCAACCACCTCCCTCTGTTCTGCCTGGACTATCTTTTGGATGTTCACCTTCAGGTAAAAGGACTCCACCTCGTCTGTAATTCCCAGGGGTGGGATCTGGAGATGTTGAAAGGCCTCCGGAAACTCCCCCGGCTTTACAAAAATGATCACACTTTCTCCTTCACCCATGTCGGCCAGTTCGCACTCAAAGGGCGTCAAACCCTCTGTTCCCAGTCCAAATATGAATTCAAACGGGGACGGACCAGGGCTCAGGTCCATGGATTCAGGTCTTCTCCCCGCCTCAAGGTCCAGGGTTATTTTCTTGAAGGGACTCACCTTTGCTGCACTTTCCTGCATGATCCATCTTCCCCTTGTTTAGATGCTAAACCAGCCTACGGCTCGCAGCCTTGCCTTACACCGTGTGCCTTGTGCCTTTTCTCAAATGATTCCGGTTTTCAATCAATAGCTTACGTATTTTAATCCAAAAATTAACGGTACAAGCTAATAATATATACCATATTCCGCTAATTTCAATGTCCCGATATGATTGCGCCTGCGGCGTCTGCTCCCTATTCCCCAGAAGTCCCTTGACTCACGTATGAATTAGGATAAAGTACCCCCCTAAAGATATGAAACCCGAAAATGCGGAGGACGAATAAAAGATGAATGTAGATGAATTATGCGTGAATACCATTCGAATGCTCTCAGCAGACTGCGTCCAGAGAGCCAATTCAGGGCATCCGGGATTGCCCATGGGTGCGGCACCTATGGCCTATGTGCTGTGGACCCGATTTCTGCGCCACAATCCTTCAAATCCAAATTGGCCGGACAGAGATCGGTTCATTCTCTCGGCCGGACACGGCTCCATGCTCATATACAGCCTGCTGCATCTCACTGGTTATGATCTTTCTCTCGATGAACTCAAAAACTTTCGCCAATGGCAAAGCCTCACACCCGGCCACCCTGAATTTCATGTTACTAAGGGAGTCGAGACCACGGCAGGGCCCCTTGGTCAGGGATTTGCCAACGGTGTGGGAATAGCCATTGCCGAGAGGTTTCTGGCCTCCCATTTCAATCGTCCGGAACACGAGATGGTCAATCACCATACCTACGGAATCGTCAGCGACGGCGAACTCATGGAGGGGGTCACCCATGAAGCGGCCTCACTCGCCGGCCATCTCAAACTCGGAAAGCTCATTTACCTCTACGATGACAACCATATCACTATCGAGGGCAGCACGGACATCGCATTTACGGAAGATCCCATGGCCCGTTTTGAGGCCTACGGCTGGCACACTCAGCAGGTGGCTGATGGAAATGATCTGAAGGCCATTGAAGAGGCACTCACCCTCGCGAGAGAGGAACAGTCGCGACCGTCTATCGTTGCGGTGCGGACCATCATCGGATATGGCAGCCCGAACAAGCAGGGCACGGCATCCGTGCATGGGGAACCCCTTGGTGAAGATGAAATCAAGTTGACCAAAGAGACTATTGGCTGGCCCGTTGAACCCGATTGCTATATCCCTGATGAGGCCTTGTCGCAGTTCCGTCAGGCCCTCGACAATGGGAAAGGATTGGAAGCCGAGTGGCAGAAAAGTTTCAAGGCCTATGAAGAGGCCTACCCGGAACTGGCTGCCGAATGGACCCAGTGGTCAAATGGAGACCTGCCCGGGGATTGGGACAGGGATATCCCTGTTTTTCCAGCGGATGAAAAGGGTATGGCCACACGTGCGTCCTCCGGAACGGTCCTGAATGCCATCGCCCAAAACGTCCCCAATTTGCTGGGGGGGTCAGCCGATCTTGCCCCTTCGAACAAGACCTTCCTGAAGGGGGAGGGCGTTTTTCAGGGGGATCAGTATGGCGGTCGCAATTTCCATTTTGGTGTCAGGGAGCACGGAATGGGGTCCATAATGAACGGGATGGCGCTTCACGGCGGCGTCATCCCCTATGGCGGCACCTTCCTCATTTTCTCGGACTACATGCGACCGCCCATACGTCTGGCAGCCATGATGGGTCTGCAGGTCATCTATGTTTTTACCCACGACAGTATCGGGGTGGGGGAGGATGGGCCAACCCATCAGCCGATTGAACACCTGGCTTCACTGAGGGCCATGCCCCAACTCACCGTTATTCGACCATGTGACGCCAATGAAACAGCGGAGGCCTGGCGTTTTGCCCTTCAAAACAAAGGACCGGTTGCACTTGCTCTAACGCGGCAGGGCCTCCCAACACTGGACAGAGAAAAGTATGCCCCCCCGGCGGGCCTGCTCCAGGGGGCCTACATTCTCAAAGAAGGCCAGGGGGGAAATCCCGACGCTGCGCTGATTGCAAGCGGTTCTGAGGTCCACATAGCCCTTGATGCGGCCGGTAAAATTGAGGAAAAGGGTTTTTCCGTACGCGTGGTCAGCATGCCCTCCTGGGAATTGTTTGACCTTCAGTCCGATGACTATCAGGAGGAGATCCTGCCGAAGGATCTTAAGGCTTGCGTGGCTGTCGAAGCGGGCGTTTCTCAGGGGTGGCATCGTTATCTGGGGAACAGGGCGGCAGTGGTCGGAATTGACCATTTCGGCGCCTCTGCCCCCGCCAAAACCCTTTACGAAAAATTCGGGATAACCGCACAAAGGGTTGTGGAAGAGGCAATGCAATTACTGGATTAAAACATTAGTTGGGGAAAAGTTTATTCAATCCACGGCCATTGAAATGAGTTGTATTGCCGACATTGGAGGATCCTAGATACTGGTCCCTGGATACTGGATGGTTTTCGATTTCGCTATAAGGTCATTACTCGTATCCGGCATCCAGTATCAAGTATCCAGCATCTGCCCGGGAAAACAACCGGTTCAAGCAGACCTGCAATGTCAGTTGAGGCTATTTTATACGGCGATAGAGTTAAAGCAGGTAGTCCTTTTGCACATTATGCAGGGCGTGAAAGATGTTTCCCTTGATCTTTTTGTTGGTCCTGTAGAAATGATGCAACATCTTTTTTACTTCCTCCCTCTTGGAGGAACCCGCGGTCGGACAACCCAGGTCAATCTCCGGAAAATCCATTATTCGGGCATAACGCCGTATGATGTCCTCTGGGGTCATGTAGAGGGGCCGTATCACTGTCAATGCGCCTTCAAAGAATTCCTGAACCGGTTTCATTGTACTGATGGAAGCCCCATAGAACACATTCAGGAAAAAGGTCTCGATCACATCATCTTTATGATGACCAAAGGCAATCTTGTTACACCCCAGGCCTGCTGCTGTTTCGAAAAGGACCTTCCTCCTGAGGCGAGAGCAAAGGAAGCAGGGATTCTCCTTATTATCCGGGCCGTGGGCCTTTGGGCCCATATCCCCTTTGGTTATTTTGTAATCAAACCCATGGTCTGAGAAAAAGGATTCCAGGTGACCCGCTGAATCTGCGCCGAAGCCCGGATCTACATGGGCGGCGGTGATCCTGTACTCTATGGGCACCCTTTTTATTCTCTCCTTGAGAAGCCATAAAAGAGAGAGGCTGTCCTTGCCACCAGATACGGCAACCAGCACGTGATCCCCGTCTTTGAGCATCTCGCGGGTATGGATCCCCTTTCCCATCAAATGTCTTATTTCTTTGACTACAAATTTTGACATCAACCGTCCCTGACAAACTCGTCACCCCGGCGAAAGCCGGGGTCTAGGTTACTCATAAGTTTCTTAAAACACTGGATTCCGGCTTTCGCCGGAATGACAAAAAAATGATGCTTTTTGACTTTACGAGACCATCATCCTTACAGAGCATCATTCATTAATTCATTATATGTGCGTTCACCGAAGAGATCGGTGCCTATTCTGACGAGGTTGGCCCCTTCCTCAATGGCCACTTTGTAGGAATTGGACATCCCCATGGAAAGGATCTCCATCTTCACCCCGGGGAGATTTATTTGTTTCATTTCTTCATAGATGACCCTTGTCTTTTGAAAATAGGGACGGGATTCTTCAGGGTCTCCGGCAAAGGGCCCCATGGTCATGAGGCCCATGATCCTGATATTTTCAAGTTCTCTGATCTCTTTCACCAGGGATAGGGCATCTCCAGGGCGAACCCCCGCTTTCTGGGATTCCTCTCCACTGTTGATCTCTATGAGGATCTCCATGGTTTTTCCTATTTTTCCACAGCATTTATTGAGCTCCCTGGCCAGCTTCATGGAATCGACCGTCTCGATCATATCAAAGATGGCAACCGCCTTTTTGGCTTTGTTCCTTTGAAGATGCCCGATCATATGCCATTTTGCCCTGTCCCCGACGACCTCAAAGGCCTTTACAGCCTCCTGCACATAGTTCTGCCCAATAATTTCAAGCCCCGCTTCAATCGCCTCAAGGACTTCCTCCGGCGTGCGGGTTTTTGCAGCCCCTTCCAAATGCACACCCTGGGGCAGTTCTTCAAGTAACCTTTTCACATTTTCCCTGATCATTTTGCATCCCTCGAAAAAAAAGGCCACCAACCTATGCAGGTTGGTGGCCCAAGTCAATGTCAATGTTGATTAACAGCTACAACTGCCGCACCCGTCTCCGCCCATACTAAGGCTGGAGGATATGTTGAAACCGGAACCCATTGCCGACTCGACGAAGTCCACATTAATGGGCTTTGCCTGATCATAGAGTTCTTTGTTGATTAAAAAAGTGACCCCGTCTTCTTTCACGACCTCATCATCATCTTTAGGCTCATCCAGAGCCATGCCCAAGGAGGGCCCGGATCACCCACCTTGCGAAAGAAAAATTCTAATAGAAGGACTGTCTTCCCTGTCTTTCAAGAAATCCAGGATCATTTCATTTGCCTTTTCAGTTATCTCAAACATGGTTGCCTCCCTTTCAGCGATTTGTCTGTACTCGAAAATATAGTAAGAAAGTATACATAAAAATAATTTTGTCAAACTTTTTCTTTGTATTACCGAAAATAACCCACAAATTCTCCCTCCCCTGATCTTAATAATCTTGTGCCCCCCCGAAACTCTGTTCAGAAAAGGCCGGGCCGATTAAAAAGGTTCTTCAGCCAGCCGCGCCTTTAGCCAGATCATAACTTTGTCAAACTCCTGCTTCAATTCAGCCATGGCTTGTCCCCTGTGGCTTACCCTGTTCTTCTCCTCCTGAGACAACTGCGCAAATGTCCTATCCAGGGGTGGATAGAAAAAAACGGGGTCATATCCAAAACCGTTTTCTCCCCTCTCCTCCAGCGTAATCTCCCCATCACATCGGCCCTCGTAGATGAGGGCCGGCCCCCTGGGAACGGCAATTGCGATGACACATTGAAAGGCAGCCTTCCTGTCGGTTTTTCCGTCAAGGGCCGCCAACAGTTTCCGGTTATTGTCCCCGTCGGTAGCGCCCTCCCCTGCATAGCGTGCTGAAAACACACCGGGTTGACCTCCCAGGGTATGCACCGTGAGACCGGAATCATCAGCTAAAGCCGGATACCCCAGTGCCCGGGCCGTGAAGTGCGCCTTTTTGTAGGCATTATCCTCGAACGTCTCTCCATCCTCTTCCACGGGCGGGATGGGCCCAAAATCCTCAAGACTTTTTATATCCACGCCAAACCCCGCAGCCAGGGCACGAAACTCTCTGATTTTTCCTTGATTCCGGGTTGCCAAAACAAGTGGTCGGTTCAACATGAAGCCCCTCTTTCGTCAGGTTCTGTAATCCGCGTTTATGGACACATACTCATGGGTGAGATCACATGTAATGAGGCGGTCCGCATGTTCTCCCTGTTGAAGATCTATGACCAGGTCAAAGGTCTCCCCTTTCATCTGTTCCGCTGCCGCCCGCTCACAATGCACACCCGCCCCGAGGCCATTTGCCACGATCTGGATGTCATTGATCCAAATACCGACCTTTTCCTCGGCCATCTGTATACTGGACCTCCCGAGGGCCCCCATAATTCTTCCCCAATTGGGGTCCTGCCCGTAGAAGGCGGTCTTTACAAGACTTGAGTTGGCAACAACCCGGGCCGCGGTTTCTGCATCATGTGGCGTGGCCGCTCCCCTGATCTTCACCTGCACTACCTTTGTAGCCCCTTCTCCGTCCTTCACGATCATGGTGGCCAGATCTTCCATAACCCGGTTCAGCCCCCGAGTAAATTCCTGAAGGTCCTCAACATCCAGGGAACCGTTTCCTGCAAGCCCGTTGGCCATTACCAGGACCATGTCATTGGTGCTGGTATCCCCGTCCACACTGATACGATTGAATGTGGTCTCTGCCGACTCAGTGACAGCCCTTTTCAGGTCAGCCGTCTCAATGTGGATATCGCTCAGCACAAAGCAAAGCATGGTGGCCATCCGGGGCATAATCATACCCGCGCCCTTGGCTATTCCAAGAATATTGTAGGGTTTCTCCTGGGCTTGCCCCTCGAACCGACTCAGTTTGGGGAATGAATCGGTGGTCATGATGGCCTTAGCTGCGTCCTTAATGCCCTCTGAAGCGAGTTTTTCTATGAGACCGGGCACGGCGCCTGCGATTCCATCCATGTCCAGCTGGGCCCCAATGACCCCCGTGGAGGCAACCAGAATCTCATCCGGATTCATATTCAATCCACGGGCTACCAGCTCTGCAGTGCGCCGCGCGTTTTGAAGCCCTTCCTTTCCAGTGCAGGCATTGGCATTCCCGGAGTTGGCAATGATGGCCCTGGCCCTTCCATCCTGAACATGATCCTGTGTAAGCAGCACAGGTGCAGCCTTCACCTGGTTCGTGGTAAAAACTCCGGCAACTGCCGCCGGTCCCTGGGAAACAATCAGTGCCACATCCTGTTCCCCTGTTTTCTTGAGACCTGCGGCCACGGCCGACGCCTCGAAGCCCTCGATAATATAATCTTCTTTATCCATCACTAGTTCTTCCCGCAGCACTTCTTATACTTTTTCCCACTGCCGCAGGGGCATGGAGCGTTTCGCCCGACCTTTTTGCCTTCCCGCCGCACGGTTTCGGGGCGCTCTCCGTCTCCCCCGTGGCTGAACTGCATGTCCCGCTTCTTTTTCTTGGACAAATCGTCCTCAATGGGCTTCCGTCGCATGACCTGAATACGCGAGAGAATCGCCAGGGTCTCTTCCCGAATACGGTTCAAAAGTTCTTCAAAAAGGGCAAAACCCTCTTTCTGGTATTCCTTGAGGGGATCCATCTGGCCGTATCCCCTGAGTCCGATTCCCTCTTTCATGTGTTCCATATCCTGCAGATGGGTGACCCATTCATTGTCAATCACCTGGAGGAGGATGTACCTTTCCAGGGACTGGAGTTCATCCGGACCAAATTCCTCTTCCCTCCTGATGTGGATCTCCTTGACCTGTTCACCGATGATCTGAACCAAATCCTCCGGGGTAAGATCTCGAAATGCCTCCTCGCCCATATCTTCAGGGCCGATTCTTGCGGGAAAGCCGAACAATCTTGTGAGGTTTTCTTTTATTCCCCCGATGTCCCATTCTTCCGGAAGGGTCTTGGGGTCCGTACATATCTCTATGAGGGAGTTCACTTTCTCATCCATCATGTCCCGGACGATCTCATCCACACGATCTCCGGATAGGATCTCTTTTCTCTGGGAATAGATGATTTCCCTGTGTTTGTTCATGACATCATCGTATTCCAGGAGATGTTTTCGCATATCGAAATTGTGGGCCTCCACCTTTCTTTGGGCGTTTTCAATGGCCCTGGAGATCAGGTTGTGTTCAATGGGCTGCCCCTCTTCCATGCCCATGCGGTCCATAATGGAGGCGATTCTCTCGGATCCGAATATGCGCAGGAGATCATCTTCCAGTGAGAGGAAAAACCGTGAAGTCCCCGGGTCCCCCTGCCTGCCGGACCTCCCTCTGAGCTGATTGTCAATGCGACGGCTTTCATGTCTCTCCGTTCCCAGTATGTGGAGCCCACCCAAATCCACAACCCCCTCTCCCAGTTGGATGTCCGTACCCCGGCCGGCCATGTTTGTGGAGATGGTCACCGTCTTCTGCTGGCCTGCCTGAGCCACGATTTCCGCCTCTTTCGCATGTTGCTTGGCATTCAGCACCGAATGGGGAACATTTGCCCTCTTCAGCATTTTGCTCAACATCTCCGACTTCTCGATGGTAATGGTGCCCACCAGCACGGGTTGCCCCTTTTCATAGAGGTCCTTGATCTCCTCCAGAACGGCCTTGTATTTCTCCCTTTCTGTCTTGTAAATAACGTCCGGGAAATCCTTCCTCACCATATCCTGGTTTGTGGGAATGACAACGACATCCAGTTTATAGATGTTGTGGAATTCAGCCGCCTCCGTGTCTGCCGTTCCGGTCATCCCTCCAAGTTTTCCGTAACCCCGGAAGAAGTTCTGAAAGGTAACTGTGGCCAGTGTCTGGTTTTCATCCGCCACACGCACGCCTTCCTTGGCCTCCACTGCCTGGTGAAGGCCGTCGCTCCACCTTCTGCCCGGCATCATGCGCCCCGTAAACTCATCCACGATGACCACCTGATCGTCCTTGATGACGTAGTGCACATCATTTTCAAAGAGCCAATAGGCCTTGATCAACTGCTGGGTGGTATGCAACAGATCGGCAGTGCGCATATATTGGTCCTCGATCACCTGTAAGGCTTCTGCCTTTTCCTTGTCACTCAGGCTCTCGTCCTCCCGAATGTGGAACCCCGCCTCATCGAGATCCGGGAGCAGAAACTCTCCCAGGCCGCTTCGAGAAAGAAGAGTAATTCCCTTCTCGCTCAGCTCCACGGAGTTGTTCCGCTCGTCGATGGTACAATACAGGTCCTCGTCGATATCCGGCAGCAGCTTCTGGGAGCTCAACGTATGTTCCAATCGATCGATCTCTTTTTTAAGGGCCTGGTTTTTTGCCAGGATATCGAGAAATACAGGATTTCGAGGATCCCCCCGTTTTACCTGGAGGAGCATTTCAATCGTCCTGTCCCCATCCTCCTCGTTTCCCATTCTGCTTCGAATATCCATGATAATAGTATTGACGACTTTTCCCTGTCGGTTCTTCAGGTTGACGACCAGAGGCTTGACCTCTTCATAGATCAAGTTCTCACTATGCTCCACCGGACCACTGATGATCAGCGGTGTGCGGGCCTCATCGATGAGGATGCTGTCCACCTCGTCCACGATGGCGTAGTGAAATTCTCTCTGTACGAAATCCTCCTGGTCAAACTTCATATTGTCCCGAAGGTAGTCAAAGCCGAATTCGTTATTGGTCCCATAGCTAATGTCGCATGCATAGGCCTCTCTCCGTTCCTCATCTTCCATGCCGTGGACGATGACACCCACGGAAAGCCCCAGGCGACGGTAAATCCCGCCCATCCACTCGGCATCCCTCTTTGCCAGATAGTCGTTGACGGTGACCAGATTCACCCCCCTCTCGGTCAGTGCGTTCAGATACAGGGGCAGTGTGGCGGCAAGGGTCTTTCCCTCACCGGTCTTCATCTCAGCGATCTTTCCCTCATGAAGGACGACGCCCCCGATGAGCTGGACATCAAAATGCCGCATGCCCAGATCCCTCACAGCGGCCTCCCGTACCGCCGCAAAGGCTTCAGGCAGCAGATCGTCCAGGGTTTCTCCCTTGGAGAGCCGCTCCTTGAATTCGTCGGTCTTTGCCAGAAGTTCGGCGTCGGATAACTTTTGAAACCCGGGCTCCAGCCCGTTGATGGCCTCCACCAGCGGTGCCATCCGCTTGAGTTCCCGCTCATTCTTGCTGCCAAAAAGTTCCTTTACAAACTTGCCTATCATATGCCTGCACCCACACCTGAAATTCCCCCTCTTCCCAGGGGGACATTTTGTTCATTATGGTTTTTTACCCAACTCAGATCCTTGGCCCCTCGATTCCCGCAAGGACCACAATCTTTTTACAAAGACAGGCCTTAAATATTTAATCATACACTAATAATCGGTAGAGAGGAATCTGAAATCTAATTGAGGATATAACGGGAAGGATTGACAGGGACCCCGTTCAGGTAGACCTCGTAATGCAGGTGGGGGCCTGTTGAACGTCCTGAACTGCCTACCAGGGCGATCTTCTCACCCCGTTTGACATATTGCCCCTTTTTCACCAGAGATTTTGTAAGATGGGCGTACCGGCTTTTAAGTCCGTTCCCATGGTTGATGGTCACGATGTTTCCATAGCCGTATTCCCGGGTCACGGAAGCGACAATACCGTCTGCCGGGGACACAATAGGCGCCTTGTTTCTCGTCACGATGTCCAGCCCGGAATGAAATTCCTTCTCTTTGGTAAAGGGAGAAATGCGGTAACCAAACCGGGAGCTTACCCATCCCTTTGTGGGCCAGATGGAGGGTGTCCGTGCGAGCATGGACATCTGGTTTTTGAGAAACTTGTGGAGCTCGGCCTTCGCATTGGTCTGCAGGGAAACCTCTGTATCCAGGTTATTTAGGGATTGGTGCATCAGGCGGACCACCTCCCGGTGGGCCTGCTCCATAGAATAATCCGGGTTCACCACGGAAGGGGCGACCCCTCCCATCCCCTGGAATTGGACATCATCCTCTGTGGTTTCTATGTTTACCATGGTTCTCAGCTTGTCATCGAATTCCTTCAATTTGATCATTTTTTTGCTGATCCGGTCGATTTTTTTTGCCAGGGCAACGAGTTGGATCTTTTGTCGTGCATTCTCCTTTTTCAGGCCTGTCATACGCGGCATGTCCATTTTCATGGCGTTATAGTCCTGAATCCACCATGCAAAGAGAAGACCCGATCCCAGGATTGCAAGAAAGAGGAAAAAAAGAAACGATTTCCGGACCTTAAACTGCCGAACCCTCTTTGCTCCGTCTGGAACGATCACTATGGTGAGTTTTTTACCAGCCAAATTAACCCTCAAAATCCAAATAAATAGGTTAGCATCCTGCCCATTTGTGTTAAAAAATTATCATAGGCTTTCCTCATAAGTCAACCCATATCCTTTTGCCCCTCGTCCAGGCCCTTCCGAATATTTTTTGCCAGGACAGGACTGATACCCGGCGCTTGGGACAGTTCCTCTGGGCCCGCTCTCAAAATCTTGTCTATGTTACCAAAATGCCTGAGCAAATTCCTTTTCCTTTTGGGGCCTATACCGGGAATATGGTCCAAAAGGGATTTCTGCATCCGTTTTCCCCTGCGTTTTCGGTGGTATGTGACCGCGCGCCGGTGCGCCTCATCCCGGATACGCATCAGAAAATGCAGGACCCGGTGGTCCTGCCCCACGGCAATGGGGTTTTTCCGACCCGGGATATAGATTTTGTCACTCCCCCCGGATGCTTCCGCCTTGGCAATAGCGACCACTTCCGGGACTGCCCGTTGGATGGAAGAAAAGTTTTCACAGACCTTCTGGACTGCACGAAGGTGCCCCTTTCCCCCATCCACCAGAAAAAGGTCCGGCACTTCCCCCTTTGAAAGCCGCCTGGATACCAGTTCCGACATCATGCCGTAATCGTCGATCCCGTCAATATTCCTGATTCTGTAGTTTTTGTACCCGGATTTACTGGGGAGTCCATTCACAAAGGAGACAATCGCCCCCACCGCCATATCTCCATGAATGTTGGAGATATCAAGACCTTCAATATAATCGGGAACTTTTTGCAATTGCAGGACGGTTTTGGCCATTGCCGGCAGGTCCTTTTCACCCCTTCCTTCGCTTGCGGCAAGCAGGTTCTCGGCGTTTTTCACCGCCATTCTGGTGAGACGCCGTTTTTCTCCCCTGCGGGGGTAATGAATCGAAATCTTTCTCCCGGATAAATCCGTAAGCCAGGTCCCGATTGGGGCAAGGTCTTCAATGTCTTCGGAAATGAAAATGCGCTTGGGAACGAATGAGTCCCTGTGATAATACTGCTTCAAAAAGGCCTCCATGACCTCGGAGGCGGAGCCCCCTCTGTTCCTGAGCAGATAGTCCCGGCTGCCCGAGAGATATCCCCTTCGAACGAAAAGAACAACCATCTGGAACAGACCGTCCTCCTGGGCGATGCCAAGCACATCCTGATCCTCCAATTTGGGGGACACGATGGCCTGGTGCTCTATGACCTTCTCTATGGCTCGAATCTGGTCCCGGATTCTCGCAGCTTTTTCAAAAAGAAGTTGTTCCGAGGCCTTTTCCAGATTCTTTTTTAACTGCTTGAGCAATTCCTTGTTGCGTCCTTCAAGGAGCATCCTTACCTGTTTGACCATTTCCCGGTATCCCGACTGGTCAATATCCTGTGCGCAGGGTCCGAGACATCGATCTAACTGGTAGTTGAGGCAGGGCCTCGATCTCTTGGGAAGCCCCCTGGTTTTACACTTTCTCAATTGAAATATCCGGTTGATGAGTTTGAGGGTGCTCCGTACGGCATTGGCCGAGGAGAAGGGCCCAAAGTAGAGGGCCCCGTCTTTCTTTATCCGCCGTACAACGGTCAGCTTTGGATAGGGTTCTTTGATGCCCAGACGCAGGCAGGGATAGCGCTTGTCGTCCCTGAGTACAATATTGTACCGGGGCATGTGTTTTTTGACGAGTGTATCCTCGAGAATAAAGGCCTCGTTTTCAGTGGCCGTCAGAAAGGTGTCGAGGCCCTTGGCCCTCTTCAGCATCAATGCGGTTTTATAGGGATGTTTGCCGGAGGGTTTGAAATAGGAGAGGACCCGCTTCCTGAGATCTTTTGCCTTGCCAATGTAAAGGATGCGATCGGATTCGTCCCTGAAAAGGTATACACCCGGTCCTTTGGGCAGTTTTTCCCGGATAGAGGCGGGAGTGAGTTCCTTTTCTTCAAGGGAGATTTGGCTCATGGAATACGGGTGGCTTCTAGATCATCCCATAATCGGTGAAGACGCTTCACCATAATCACCTGGTCACAAAGGTTTCCGGCCATGTCCTTGACATAATTCCTGAGGACGGCTTCATCATGGAATTCCAGTTTCCTCACGCTCCTGATGATAGAGGCGTCGCGATCCTCTATCAATCGCATGATCAGGATCTCCAGTCCCATTGAGAGCGCACCGTTGACAAGTTCCAGGAGCATCCAGGTCGCCAGGTGTTTCTCACGAAAATCAGGATCCACTGAGATGCTGATATCGCCGATATGGCCCTTGGCACTCCCCTGCCTTGCAACGAGGGCTGCCACGGCAATAATGCGCCCTTCCAGGATCGCTGCGATAGCTACTGCTCTCCCGGATTCCATTTCCCTGACCAGGGTATCGATGGATCCCAGTGCTATTTGAACCTCTCCCAGGAACCAGATGTCGTCCTTGGGAAACCGCGCCAGCATCGCAGTCACGAGATCCTGGTCCCCTCTGCGGAGG
>JAFDIX010000753.1 GCA_019307805.1 Deltaproteobacteria bacterium
TATCCGATGCTGGATCAAAATGGAAAAGCCATTGGTGCCGTGGAGTATATTCAGAACATTACGGCTCGCAAAAAGGCAGAGGAGGCCCTCAAGGAAAGTGAACAAAAATATCGCACTCTTTTCAAGAATGCACCGGTGGGCATCGGTATCGTGGATGATAGGGGAGATATCATTGATTTCAATGATTCGATCCTGCGGCCAGGTGGATATAATAGAAGGGACGCCGCAAATATAGGGAACGTCTCGGAGGTGTACCGGAGTCCGGGAGAGTGGACAGTGGTATCTGATCTCGCAAGGAAGCAGGGATTCGTAGATAATTATGAAATACAACTGAGACGGAAGGACGGCACTTTTTACGATGCCCTCCTGAGCCAGAGGGCCATTAAGATTCAGGGCAAGATGTGCTGGCAATCCATTGTTCAGGATATTACCCCATTGAAAAGCGCGGAGGAGGCATTACGCAGGGCCCACGATGTACTTGAAGAAAAGGTGCAGGAGAGAACCCGGGAGTTGGCGAGAAAGAACCGGACCCTGGAAGAGCTGAATACCGCACTCAAGGTCCTTCTGGAACGAAGGGAGGATGACAAAAAGGAAACACAAGAGAAGATTACGCTGAGTATCAACCAACTCATTAAACCGTACCTGGAGAAGTTGAAAACGACCGGCTTGACCGGGACACAAAGTGCCTTTCTTGGCATTATCGAATCCAATCTAAATGAGATTTTTTCACCATTCACAGAAAAATTTTCCTCAAAATACCTTAGACTCACCCCGGCAGAGATCCAGGTGGCGAACCTGGTAAAGCAGGGCAAGATAACCAAAGAGATTGCGGAAATGCTGAACCTGTCAGTGAGAACAATCGAGTCCCATAGAAAGAATATTCGAAAAAAACTTGGTATTACGGATAAAAAATCAAACCTTAGAACCCACCTTATGAGCCTTCAATAATACTGAAAAGACCTACCCATTAATTACCCAATAAAACCGGATTGCCATTTTGGAAATTTTATTGTGCTATTGGCTTGTCCAGCCCTTTTCCCGGCTAATGGAAAAATGTATTTCAAGGATTCCTCTGATATGGTGAAGAAACAACTGCTTGTCATTTTTGAGGGAGGGAAACAATGAAGATTGCCAAGTCCAAAAGGGGCATCAAGGCAGGTATCCTCATCGTAACCTTTTTTTTCGCCCTGTTTACATTTTTCCCTTCCATTTCTGTGGCAGCCGATTCCGCCTCCGGGGGTGAATCAGGAGGAGGGGCTACCCAAAATTTGGACACGCTTGAAATCCTGGGTCTCGGCGTACTGGGGATATTCGCCATAGTATTTCTGGCGGAAGCCCTGGACGATGATGATGATGTAGTGCCCACCCATGGCGCCCACGGAGCGCATCATGGGGGGCACTGACACGGAACCATCAAAGGGACCTGTGCCGCGTATTTCTTCAAGATGGTAACGGCCAACCCACTCCCTATTACGCACCTGTCAAAATAGCCCTCCTTTATTTCATAAGGTCGGGGATTCCCTGAGATCGAAAAACGATTTTTTGGAATCCCTATGTAAAATATGGTAAGAAACCTGTAAAATCTTGACCGCCAAGTTGGCCTTGTCAGGGGTATGTGCAGGGGCGGGTCGTTCAAAAGGACCCTTGATAAAAAAGACCCTGTTTTTTGCCATCTGCCCGGAGAGCCGTAAATTGAAGAAAGAAAGAAGGAATCAACCCTATTCATCGCATTTCCGATTCATTTGGATGGGGATTGCTCTAGGTGCAGTCTTCTGGATGTTAGAGGCGGCCGTGCATGTGCTCGTGTTCCATGATGTAGGATTTTTTGAACAGGTTTTCAGTCCAGAACCCCATGAGGTCTGGATGCGCTTGACGATTGTGGCCATGTTTATCGGTTTTGGGATTTATTCCCAGTGGATTGTTACTGCCCGCTTGCGCGCCGAAAGGGCAGCTATACGCGCCAATACGGAACTCACTCAGATATTTGATACGGCGGCCGATGCCATGCGAGTGGTTGATAGAGACTTTAATATGGTTCGCGTGAATGATACCTTTTCGACGCTTTCGGGCATTGCCAAGGGAGAAGCAGTGGGCAAGAAATGCTATGAGGTGTTTTGGGGTCCTTTATGTCATACGAAGGATTGTCCGTTGAAGCGCATTCTCGATAATGTGGATTGCGTGGAATGTGATTCGGAAAAGGTGCGAAAAGATGGCGTTAAAATCCCCTGCATTGTTACCGCGACACCGTTTAGGGGGCCTGAGGGAGAACTCATTGGTATTGTTGAGGATTTTAAAGATATTTCAGAACGGAAAAAATCTGAGCAGAAACTCATGCAGTCGCACGAACGGTTGCGTGACTTAGCGTCACACCTCCAGGTTGTCCGGGAAGAAGAGAGGGCCCTCATTGCTCGCGAGATTCACGACGAGTTGGGCCAGGCAT
>JAFDIX010000754.1 GCA_019307805.1 Deltaproteobacteria bacterium
CGGCGAAAGTAGTTTTCCCATTCAATTGGGGGATTAGGCCCTGTTGAGATGGCAACGTAATCAACAAGTTAATCGGGACATAAGCACGGTAACATAATCAAGAAATGGAGGGGAACAATGTACCAAGGCGGATATATGGGGAAGGTTCTCAGGATCAATCTGACGGACCAAACCTCAAAGGAAGAGGGGCTGCCCCTGGCGGTGGCAAAGGATTTTATCGGGGGAGCGGGTTTCGGGATCAAATATCTGTTTGATGAAGTCAAAGGAGGAATAGATCCTCTCGGACCTGAAAACAAACTTATTTTCGCCTCTGGCCCCCTTTCCGGGACCAACGTGCCGTGTTCCAGTCGGATGGCCGTCACCGCCAAGTCTCCCCTCACGGGAGCGGTGGGCATGGCATTGTCGGGCGGGTATTTTCCCACGGAACTAAAGTTTGCGGGCTACGATGCCATGATTGTCGAAGGCAAGGCAAAGAATCCGACCTATGTCTGGATCAAGAATGGGGAGGTCAAGTTCCGCAGTGCAAAGAAGGTGTGGGGGATGAAGACCACGGATACCCAGCAGATTATCAAGAATGAGCTGAACGACCAGAATATAAGGATGGTCTGTATCGGTCCGGCCGGCGAGAACCAGATTAAAATCGCATCCATCATCAACGAATGGCGGGCCGTAGGCCGGAAGGGCCTGGGTGCGGTCATGGGATCCAAGAATCTCAAGGCGATTGCGGTCCGGGGGACCGAAAAAATTGCCGTCGCAGACAAGGACAAACTGAAGGCCGCCAGGGGAGAATTCACCAAGGCCATGAAAGAGAGCCATGTTCTGTATCCCGCCTTTTCCAAAATGGGAACCCCGATGTTGGTTGATCACACCTGTGCGATGGGGATCTTCCCAACCAAAAATTTTTCGGCCACAGGAGAATACGATCCGTCGGATAAAATCGGTACGGAAGTTCAGGGTACACGCAATGTGGGCAAAGAGCACTGCTACGGATGCCCGGTTGGATGCAGCCAGTTAAAGTTGGCTAAGACGGGACCCTATGCGGGGATCCTTACCGAGGGACCTGAGTTCGAGACCATGTTTGCTTATGGGGGGGTAACCGGTGTTGAAAATATTGATGCAATCATTGCGGCGGACCGTCTGGCCGACGAGCTGGGTCTGGACACGATCTCCTCAGGCGTGACCATCGCCTTTGCAATGGAGCTCTATGAGAAGGGCGTCCTTTCCAAGGAGGATACGGGAGGTCTGGAACTCAACTTCGGCAACGATAAGGCGATGGTCGCCATTGTCCAACAGATGGCCTATCGTGAAGGGATCGGTGATCTGCTCGCGGACGGAACTAAAGCGGCTGCCGAGAAGATCGGGAAGGACTCGGAGAATTATGCCATGCATGTCAAAGGGTTGGAGCTTCCCGCTTACGATGTGCGGGGAGCCAAGGCCCACGGGCTCAACTATGCCACATCCTTTACCGGTGCCGATCACTGTCGGGGCTATGCCTTCCAGGAGATATTCGGCATCCCTTTCCCCCAGGAAGTGGACCGGCTCGCTGTTGAGGGGAAAGGGAAACTAACCAAGTGGAACCAGGATGTGCGCACGGCCTGCGCCGATGCACCCACCATGTGCTCATTCATTCTTGATATGGCGGTCCCCCATATGGCGACCCAGAATACGGCAGCCTTACTGGAAGCTGTAACCGGGCTGGAATTCACACCCGAAGAGATTCAAGAGGCGGGGGAGCGGATCAATAATTTGGCACGGGCCTTCAATGCGCGGGAAGGGTTCACCCGTGCAGACGACACGCTGCCCGAGAGACTCCTGACTGAACCCCTGAAGGGCGGCGCGTCCAAAGGACATTTTATCAGTAAAGACGAACTCAACCAAATGCTGGATGAGTACTACGCCGAAAGGGGCTGGGACGTCACCACCGGCGCTCCGACAAGAGAAAAGCTTACTGAACTCGGCCTTGAATACGTAGCGGATCAATTGTCTTAACTCAGGGCCTGAAAGAACCGCCATGCGACTGAATCACAACCATTCATAAAGGCGGATCAAATTATGCCTGGATCATCTCCCGATTAGTTGAAGGAAAAGTGTTGAGTCTATTTCAAAAAGGCTGCTCAGTGCTCAGAGTATAAGGATTCAAGGGGCCAAGGGTTCAAGGATTCGAGTGAAATGCTTAAAAATTTAAAAGAGTTAAACGTTTGGCAAAAATTGTATAAGCTTTGTTTGCATATATATAAAGTAACGAAACGTTTTCCAAGTGATGAAATGTACGGTTTGACCTCACAAATCAAAAGATCCACTGTTTCCAAACCATCGAGTATTTGCCGAGGGGTATGGGAGAAAAACAACCTTAGCGTATGTGAGGTTTCTCTATATTGCTTATGGTTCAGTCTGTGAATTGGAAACCCAAACGATGATATCTGGTGACTTGGGCTATGTG
>JAFDIX010000755.1 GCA_019307805.1 Deltaproteobacteria bacterium
CAATGCAGAGCCTGCAGAAAACCTTTATTTCGCCTTGGCGCGACCCTAGCCTATCCTCAGCCATGATAAAGGAAATAGAGAAGTCCATAGAAACCCTTTTAAAGACCCGCCTTTCCATATGCGTCTCACAGCAAAAGGCGCACCCAAACAAAAGGTATCTGGAAACCATAATGCAAGAAGTTGCCGCAGGTTACAACTCCCCAACCAGAAGAACCTTCACTTCATTGAACTGCTGCCATGCCCTGTCATTGGTGATGATGTAGTCTGCACCACAGGCCACAGCCGTACCAAGCTGGATGGCGTCGGGCGTTTTGAACTGGTATTGTGCGCGGAGATTGACAACATGGTCTGCGATATTGATGTCAAGAGGGAAAAGGCTGATATTGTCTGAGTTGCAAAGGTAGTCACGGTACTTGCGGACCAACTGCTTTTTCCCCTGGCGAGCTGGATGGGTGGTCAGTTCGATATATGTGATGATCGAGGTAATGGCCTGGGCACCCGATTCGTAGAGCTGGTCAAAAAGCTTTTCGAGGGGTGGAAAAAAGTCCGGATGCTGTTCAAAGAAGTAGATGAGTGGGGCAGTATCAAGGAAAATAATATCTCCGGATTTAAGATCTAGGCCCACGAGTCGCGCTCCCGACGCAGATAATCATCAACATCCATGCCTTTCCAGATCTCTTTTCCCAACCCTGCGGCTTTGCGGAAATCGAGCCTCCCCCGGCGGCGTGGCTCTTTGTTATCGATAGGTGAAAGACGGGCTATTTTCTTTCCTGCCCGCTCAATAATGATCTCTTCCCCCAGCAAAGCAACCCTATTGAGTATTTCGCCCAACTTCTGCCGTGCTTCAACGGCTGAGACGGATCGGCTCATTGATAAACCTCCTTGACCATTATGATCATATCAATCATTATAATCATGGCACTAATATAATGCAATCATTTTTTTCAGGATGAGTCTTACAAAGGCCCTCTCCAATTGATTTGAAATTATTATGCTTGCATAATATGGTGTGCCTGGAGAAAAAATGACCATGACATCAAGAGAGCGGGTTCTAGCGGCCCTGAACCACGAAGAGCCGGACCGGGTTCCCCTGGATCTGGGGGCGACCCGAAACACAGGAATTCTTGGGGAGCCCAACGAGGCCCTGGCAACAGCCCTGGGCCTGGGGGATGAGGTGACCAAGTCACCCGAACATGGGGCCTCCAAACTCCTGGGACTGGCAACACCCGGTGAGGCGGTGCTTCAGAAACTGGGCATTGATGTTCGCGGGATCTATCTGGGCAAGGCAGATCAGTCCAGGGAGGCATTGCTCCCGGATGGCACCCACCTGGATGAACTGGGTGTGATCCGGCGGCAGCCGGAAACCATGCCCTACTGGGATGTGGTGGAATCGCCCTTCAGCGGGGAGATTACCATAGAGGACATTCAAAACTGGGAATGGCCGGACCCGACAGACCCGGGATATGTGCGGGAGCTCAGAGCACAGGCCGAGGCCGTTCTGGAAAACACCGATTGCGCCCTGGCACTGCATCTCCAGGACATCATTATCCACCCGAGCCAGTACATGCTGGGTTTTGAGAAGTGGTATTTGAGCTTCATGATGGAGCCGGATCTGATCTCCGCCCTGATGGATATCCTTCTGGACATCCGTATGGAGGTGACAGTGAGGGCGCTCGAGGAAGTGGGGGACCTGATCGATGTGGTGAGCTGCTCGGACGACATATGCGACATGCGAGGTCCCATGATCTCACCCGAGATGTACACCCGGTTTATCAAACCACGTCACCAGAAATACTTTGAAACCATGCGCTCACTCACAGATGCAAAAATCCTGTACCATTCTTGCGGGTCGGTGTTGAAACTCATTCCCCACTTCATTGACATGGGGATCAACTTTATCAATCCGGTGCAGGTCAGCGCGGCAGACATGGACACGGCACAGTTGAAAAAGGAGTATGGCGAAGATATCGGCTTCTGGGGAGCCATTGATACCATGCAGACCCTTCCATTCGGAACGCCGGAGGATGTTCGAAAGGAAGTGAAACGGGTGGTGCATGACCTGGCCCCCGGGGGCGGATACATACTTTCGGCTGTCCACAACATCCAACCCAATGTCTCCGCAGAAAATATTATCGCCATGTATGAAGCTGCCAAAGAGTTCGGGACATATCCTATTGCGGACTGACAGATATTTATGGGTTTTAAATCCGATCTGCTGTCACTGTGAAGTCCCTCGCCTTTGCTCATTCAACAAGAAATCCATTTTTCTCGCCCGCTCCCTCTCGACTGCGCTCTAGGTCGCTTGAGCACGCAGAGTACGCAGAGAGAATCTGTTTTCGGCCTGATTTATTGAGCCCCGTTGAATATTTCAATCAATGGTATTCTCGTTGTGCTGGACAAAGGGGTGCGAAGTGTGGAAAATGCGGAAAAGATTTGACGCCCTGGCCCTTGCAGCCTGCGGTGTGGATGTGGCCGTGGTCAGCAGGAGTATGAAGGACCTGGAAGTGGTTGTTGGAGAAATCGGGGATCTGGGCAGAAAAGGGTTGGCCGTGACAGTGGATGTGACGGATGAGAATGATGTGGAAAAGATGATCGAGACGGTTGTCACGGAGTTCGGGAAAATCGATATCCTCATCAATTCCGCCGGCATCGTGGCTTTACACCCGACACCGGAATTTGACGTTGATGAATGGCAGAGTATTGTAGATGTCAACCTGCGAGGCACCTTCCTCTGCTGCAAGCACGTAGGGAAGGTGATGCTGAATCAGGGAGGCGGAAAGATTATCAATATGTCTTCTGTACGCGGTCTGCAGGGGAGGGCCAATGACCCTGCCTATTCCGCGACAAAGGGGGCTGTCAACCAGCTTACCAAGTCCCTTGCTATTGAATGGGCCAAGAACAATATCAGCGTGAACGCCATCGCACCCACCTTTATTCGAACCAATCTGAATGCTCATCTCCTGGATGACAAGGAATGGCGGGACTGGATCCAGGGGAGAATTCCCAAGGGCCGCACTGGTGAGATCTGGGATGTCTTCGGCACCATGGTATACCTCGCTTCCAGCGCATCGGACTTTATTACGGGCCAGGTTCTCTATGTGGACGGGGGCTGGACTTCGGCCTGATAGGATAATGGGTGGGTTCACACCTGCTCGACATATATATTAAGAACGGAGGAATGTTGTATGGAAAAGGTGACAGAGAATGTGTATGCCGAAACCAAACTCAGGGGGTGTAACCCGGGCTACGTGGTGACCTCCGACGGGGTAGTGGTGATAGATACGCCCCAGTTACCGACCTATGCCGTGAAGATGCGGGAAGAGGTGGAAAAGCGCGGCCCCATTCGCTACATCATCAACACGGAACATCACATAGACCACATATTCGGGAATTACTATTTCAAGGGTGCAGGGGTCGTCATATCCCACGCAGATGTCTATGACAACTTCATGAAGGTGACCCCGGAACTCAATCCCTATGATTACGCCAAAGAGGCCATTCCCACGGACGATCCGGAAGGAGAGGCCATCTTTCCTGATGAGGAGACCTATTTCCAGGATCCCAACAAACCGACCATCCACCGGGGCACACGGACGGGCAGATCGCCGTGTATATTCCGGAGGAGAGGGTGGTGTTTCCGGGCGATACCGTTTTCCACGGATGCCAGACCTGGCACATGGAGTCCGACCTCTATGCATGGATCGATTCTCTGGATTTCCTCAAGGCCCTGGATGTGGATCACATTGTGCCCGGGCATGGACCAGTCTGTACGAAAAAAGAAATCGAAGTCCAGAAGGCGTTTATCTATGAATGGATTGCGGCGGTGTCCGTGGGTATTGCCAAGGGTTGGAGCAAGGAAGAGTGTGTAGAGAAGATCAGTTTTCTGGACCGCTTTCCCGTGGATATCGGCCAGGAATACATGGCGGATTTTGTGAACACAAATAATGTGGCGACCCTGTATGACAAACTGACGAGTCAATAACAGGTGTAACTGCAGGGACTACAGAACATTCACATGTAAAAAAATCGAGAGGAATGGAGAAAAATATGCCGGTAGATGACAAGAAGAAAGAGGAACTCCTGGAGAAGGCCTACAAACTGGGTTATGAGTATGAAAAGGTGTACAAGGGATGTTCGCAATGCACCCTTGCCGCTGTTCAAGATCTTTTTGATATTCAAGACGATGCGATATTCAAGGCGGCTTCCGGTTTTGCAGGGGGCGGGGGTATTACGATCGAAGGTTCCTGCGGCGGCTTTACAGGTGGGGTGATGGTCCTGAGCCAGTTGTGCGGCAGGGAACGCAGCAATTTTGAGGACCCGGATCGCACCCGAATGCATTCATTTGATATGGCAAAGAGGCTCATAGACGCATTCAAGGCTGAATTCGGCTCTATCAACTGCCGGGACATCCAGACAAAGCAATTTGGCCGGCCCTATTATATACGGGATGACGATGAGTATCAGAGGTTCGAGGAAGCAGGTGCCCACACCCATAAGTGCCCCGATGTGGTGGGGCGGGCCACTCGAATGGTGGCGGAGATCATTTTGGAAGAAGAGCTGCTTTCCGAAAAAGATATATAGGGTCTCACTACAAAATAGAAAGGGAGAATGAAGATGCTTGATATGGATCGGTATCGAAGTCTTTACAGCCTGGACGGCAAGGTTGCGCTGGTGGCAGGGGGAGCCGGCGGAATCGGCGGTGCGATCAGTGAGGGGCTTGCATCCTTTGGCGCCACTGTCCTGGTTTGCGGCCGCACGGGTACCAAGACCGAGGCCCTGGCCGAAGAAATCAACAATGCCGGGGG
>JAFDIX010000756.1 GCA_019307805.1 Deltaproteobacteria bacterium
GGGCTCAAGATCAATCACATAGAATGCGGCCAACCGATTTTCGTGGTCCCATGCATTCAATAAAAGCGCTCCTTTTGCAGTCTGCACATATTCAGGCATTTTCAGGAGTAAATTTTTCACGCGTTCTTCGGGTTGTACCCTTTCAAGGAACTCCCGCATGAGTTTTTGATGGGGTTCAAGGAATGTATTTGAGCGCTCTATCCTTAGAAGGTCGGATGCTTTTTTTACGGCCCGTCTCAGACCACTTTTCAAGTGCACCTCGTCAATATCCAGTATGTAAAAATAGTCTTTTTCACTTTTCCGGCAGTCCTCACGGAGTTGTGAGGGCATTTCAGGGGCCATGACGGATACATACCGAGGGTGCAGCCTATCCTTGATACTTTCAAAGGACCTTTCGAATTCATCCACCTCAAAATCCTGCTGCAAAGGGTACCCGACCACAATAATCCAGTCATCCCTTTGACAGCAGAGGTAGTCGTCTAGGAGAAAGGGCTCTCCACCGGACACCCCTGCCAACAGATTGACACTATGCTCCGGGATATAGGCATGGGACAAAATGAACTCTTCTTCTTCAAAAGAAATCACAGGGCGCCCCTTTTTTAGAGCTAAGGGTTTTCATGTGGTGTGATCAAATCTTTTGGTACCAGCTTTCATCTTTTTCATATCCCCAGGTAATTAATTCCTTGGAAACAATGGGACCTATGGTCTTCAATTCTTCAGAAGAAAAGGCATGGGGCCATTTCTGGGAATTTTGGGACCAAATTGGCGGCATTGTTGCATAATAGGATCCAGGGAGATCAGTGCCTAAAAATGAAAAGAGCCTTCTCAACCATGGCTCAGGTTCTGCGATGAGGTCCTCATATTTCAAAGTAAACACTCTACCCTTGGGCAGCAGGGTGGTATGGTCCATGATTCCCCTGGCGCAATGGGCCCACTGATAGGCATTGAACTCGAGAAGGCTTACCCGGTCTATCACATCCTGCCACCCCTCAAAACGGGGGCCCCAGCCGAAAGGTCTTTGCCACCGTATTTGATTGAGAAAGTTCTTTTTAGGCCAATTTTGAAGTGGCCCGAGTTCAAACAATATTGATTGAAGGCGCAGACGCCAGGTAGGGCGCTGGGCCAGCCATCTTCTAGAGATGATAAAACGCTCTTTTAAGAGCTTTTTGTGCCGGTATTTCGAAAAGGCAGCCCCTACACTTTGCCATTGGCGCTGAATGGAAAGAATCGTATCCCTTGCGTCACGCATGATAATGACGAAATATGCCTCTGGAAAGACAGCCTTGATGAAAGGAATTTTAATGGAGTTGCGGGGTGATTTGTCCACTACCATGTCTGCGCCAATATCAGTCAGATACCGACCAAAAGACCCACGAATCTGCTTCCGAATAGGATCGGAAGCATCTTGCTCAGACATCTGATCATGAGGCGAATTGCGAAAATGATGATCCCATATGTAATAGGGCTCAATAATTGTAGAGATTTTTGGGTGCAGATCAAGAAGATTTCCGAGCAGGGTGGTCCCTGAACGTGGTGGACCGATAATCATCACAATAGGTACTCTCATGGTATTCGCGTCTGAAAGGCATCCAGAAGAACATGACTCTTTGCACTAAACGGGGCCTTTTATTCATTTCCCCGGCCCCAAGAAGAATGGGCCGCAAAAACAGTGTACGCCCTGCACCACTAGATCCCCTGCCTTCATGAAATTTAAAAGGATTGGGCTTTGTTCTTACGCCAAAAATCATAGAGAATAGGGGTTCTGGTGTCAAGCAGGTTGCCAGGCAAGGAATTCGTTCATACAAGAAGGTTTCATCGGGAAAGCAGTTGCAGGGCACGGCGCGCGCGTATGTCACTGGGATCAATCCTGAGGGTTTCGGCAAAATGAAACGCCGCCTCCCTGGTCTTCCCTTGTCGAAGCAGAACTACACCGAGGTTATAGTGCGCTTGAGAGTATTGGGGGTTGATGCGCAACGCCTCGTAATAATTGTGAACCGCCTTGTCAAAGTTCCCCTGGCGTGCGAGTGCCCCTGCGAGATTATAATAGGCCTTGGCATAGTCGGGTTGGAGTTGCAGTGCCTTCCGATAATGCTGAATGGCGTCGTCCAGATTCCTTTGTTTTTCAAGGGCAGCCCCCAGACTGATGTGGGCCCTGGCATAGTTCGGGTCAATTCGGAGGGCCTCCTTGTGGTGGGAGATCGCTTCCTTATAGTTGCCCTGACGCCCCAGAGCAATTCCCAGATTGTTATGTGCATCGACAAAGTCCGGTTTGAGTTCTAGTGCTTTTAAGTAATATCCTATGGCCTCATCGACCTTTCCTTGTTTTTCCAGGGCTACCCCCAGATTATAGGGGGGTTTTTCATCCTTAGGGTCGAATTGTAGCGCCTTGCGGAATTCCTTAACAGACTCGTCAAAATGTCCTCTTTCCCGCAGGGTCA
>JAFDIX010000757.1 GCA_019307805.1 Deltaproteobacteria bacterium
CGCATGGTGCTTATTCCATTGCCGTGATGCTCCAGACCGTTGCCAATGGAGATACATGCGGGCCGGGTGCTGGCATAGGAACACGCAACATGTCGCACCAGCTCAGGTGCAATCCCGGTCAAGGTCTCTCCCTCTTCAGGGGAAAATCTATTCTCTTTAACCTCTCTCGCAAAGTCTTCAAATCCGTGAACCCATTGCCCTGTGAACTCTTTATCCCACAATTCCTCACGTACAATAACATGCAGCATATTCACGATGAGAATCACATCCCGGCCGGGTCTTATTGCCAGATGGTAGTCTGCCTTTGAACCGGTTTCTGTTTTCCGGGGATCGATGACCACGATCTGCCCACCCCTTTTCTTGAGTCTGCTTAACTCTCTCGGTGGAGCAGGCTCGTGGGAAACAAAGGGATTTGCACCCCAGATGATCAAAAAATCAGTGTTGGGGATATCTGGTTTGGTCACACCACCCAGGGTAATGGTATCGGCTATGGTTCGAGAGGCATTACATATGGAGCCAACCCCCATAAAATTTGGGGTCCCGTAAACATTGGCAAAGCGTTTCATATAGTACTTAATTTCCTGGTGCCCGGTTCCCTCTCCATGATAAATAGCCAGGCTCTGGGGACCGTGCTCCTCTCGAAGCCGTTTGAGCTCATGTTCGGCAAAGTCCAGGGCCTCATCCCATTCCACGGGCAGAAATCTGCCCTTCCTTCTGATTAGAGGGGAATGGAGTCTCAGGGGAGAATTAAAAAAATCGATGGCCGCTTTTCCCTTTGCGCAGAGCCATCCCCTGTTATAAGGGTGTTCCTTAGCGCCCTTCACCCCCACGGGTCTCCCATTTTCAACAGTGACCTCAAGGCCACAGCCCTGCTCACACATCCTGCAAATGGTAGGTATATTTTGAGTTCTTCTCATATTTTGTAACCGTTCACGGGTTCAGAGGTTCAAAGGTTTCATTCATATCACTATACTTTATTTTGTAAACGTTTTTTACAGAAAAACCATTATTGACATCAAGGCATGGGAGTGCAGATGGAAGAGCATAAGCTGAAATCGATCGGGATGCAAGGAAGAGTTACGTCTCGAATACCCTTCCCAGACATCCTCCCCCTCTTCTTTTCTTTTTGCAAAGCGTGTGCTATTGATCTATCGTAGACATTGTGAGGATTCCCTTGGCTTGCATCACGGAGGGATAAAAATCACCATAATGAGACCTTTGAAAAACCCATAACAAAACAGGACAACCATGCGTTTTCGAGTACATCCCTGTCAGGGGCTGGAGGGGGAAATCACACCGGGCGGATACAAGCATGCTTCCCTGCCCATTATTGCCGCCAGTCTCCTCATTGAAGAACCCGTGGAATTGGAAGGTGTCCCAGCTACCAGCGATGTAGAAGTTCTATGCGAGGCCATCCGACACCTTGGGGGCCGAGCTGATCTCAGAGGAAACAGCCTCACCATTGACTCAAGTGGAATCTTCAAGTGGGAAATCCCCCGGGAGCTTTCGAGCCGCATGCGCGGCACCTACCTATTCATGCCGGCGCTCATCACCCGGTTCGGACGGTTTGCCGTGGCCCAGCCCGGGGGAGACCAGATAGGCGACCGCACTTTGGAATTCGGCCTACAGGTGATGCGGGAGATGGGCGCCGTTGCGGAAAACAAACCGGTAATGACCGGCAGGGCCAAGCGTCTTAAGGGAACAAGCCTCCGGTTTAGGCATACCAACGACCTTCCCTCGGTGACCAAAATAGGACTCATTGCCGGTTCCCTGGCCCAGGGAGTCACGGTCCTGTACAATCCTTTCCGGAGCCCGGAAATCACAGACCTGGGCAATTTTTTAAATGCAATGGGCGCCGATATCTCAGGCACCGGTACCGACACCATTGTCATAGTCGGAAAAGAGCGCTTATGCGGTGGGCGCTACCGCATCATGAGCGATCCACTCGAAGCCGGAACCTTTCTGGTCGCTTGCGGGATGATAGGAGGGAGGGTTACGGTGAGGGGAGTATCGCCCGAAACCATGCCCGCTGACCTTCAGCTTCTGGACCGCATGGGGATGGACCTAACCGTAGGACCGGATTTTGTAACGGCCCGAAGCCTGAACCGCCTTTGCGGCGCTGATTTCAAATCAGGCCCCTTCCCGGAAATGAACACGGACGTGGCCCCCCTTTTCGTGGCCTTGGCTGCTCTTACCAAAGGGATTAGCTCCTTTGAAGAAACTGTATGGGAAGGCCGCTGGGGATACGTTCGGGAACTACAAAAAATGGGTACGAACATAGCCATAGACGGTCAGAAGCTGACCATAAAGGGGATTGAGCGCCTGAAGGGCAGGCAGGTGACTGCAGGCGACCTGCGGGCAGCCGCAGTACTCACCCTGGCCGGGCTCGCTTCGGAAGGTGTCACAGAGGTCCTGGATGCACATCTCGTTTTTCG
>JAFDIX010000758.1 GCA_019307805.1 Deltaproteobacteria bacterium
AAAAATTGGAGAATATGACTACCGGGCAGATTCTGGAGATGGGTGCCGAGGCCGTGCCGGATAAGACGGCCATAGTGGATGGTGAGCAGAGAAAGACCTACCGTGAATTGAACGAAATGACGGATGCCCTGGCAGCCGGCTTCTCTGAGGTGGGTTTTCGAAAGGGAGATCGTGTAGGCATATATATGAAAAGCTCCCTGGAATTTGTGATTGCCTTTTATGCCCTTCAGAAGATCGGGGTCATCATAGCCTGGGTGAATCCCATGTACCGAAAGACCGAGGCCCAGTTTATCCTGGGCAATTCAGAGGCAAAAGGGGTTGTCATTTGTAGTGAGTGGGGAGGGTATGACTACCTGGATGCCATTCAAAGCGCAAAAAAAGATCTCCCGAATCTCGAATCGATCATCCTCGTGGGAGAGGGTGACGGCGAGGGCGTCTACTCCTTTTCCGACCTGCTGGAACAGGGCAAAGACAAATCCTTTACCCCTCCAGCCATTGATCCCCATGAAGACCTCTCCATGCTCCTCTACACCTCCGGCACCACGGGCAAGCCCAAGGGTGCCATGATATGCCACCAGGCTGCGGTTCGAGGAGCCTATGAGTACGGCAGGGGTATTGAGGCCAGTGCCGAAGACATCTTTATCGTGGTGCTCCCCATGAGTCACTCCTACGGTTGCGGTGCGCTCCTGATCCAACCCCTGCTCCTCCAGGCAACAGCCGTCCTCGTGGACCGGTTCGAGCCTGAAGGGGCCTTCCAGCTCATAGAAAAGGAAAAGGTGACCCTGCAGCTCGCCGCGCCCGCCCACTATATCCTTGAGCTGGGCCACGAGAAAAGAAATAACTACGACCTGAGTTCTCTCAGGGCAGGGCTCATTGCAGGGCAGATTCCTCCGGAAGGTTTGATCTCCCGGGTTGAAAAGGAAATGGGGGTCTATCTGACATCCTTCTGGGGGGCATCCGAGGTGGGGCCCGGGCTCAGTATCATGTGTCCCCCACATAGCTCTTTAGAGATCCGGGAGAAAACCATTGGCCGGCCCATTCCAGGCATGGAAGTCAGGGTGGTAGACCCGGTTTCTCGACAGGAAGTTCCGGACGGGGAAAGGGGGGAACTCACCATCAGGGGTTGGGCCATGATGAAGGGATACTGGAAAAACCCGGAAGAGACCCAAAAGCAGATTATCGATGGTTGGCTCTTTATGGGAGATATCATCTCCAAAGAAGAAGACGGATTTCTCAGGATCTATGGCCGCACAAAGGACCTCATCAATCGCGGCGGTTACAAAATCTACCCTTCGGAACTGGAAGCCGAAATCCTGGATCACCCTGATATAGAGCAGGTATGTGTCGTGGCGACCCCCAATCCCGTTCTCGGGGAGAACATTTGCGCCTGTGTGATTCCAACAAAGGGAGAGACCGTGACTCTCGACGGGGTGAAGGCCTTTTTAAAGGACAAAATCGCCCCCCACAAGATGCCCAGTGAACTCTGCATCATGGAAGATTTCCCCAGGCTCTCCGGGGGCATCAAGATCAACAAATTCGGAAAAGGCGGGCTGGCCGAGATCGCAGAAAATGACAAAACCCGGGAGGGATATCGCGAATGAATCTTTCCGTGAAAAGCCACGGAAAGATTCATAACCGGTGCTGCGTACCATGAATGCCAAAGAGAAAAAAGAGTCCATATACCGGGTCCAGGCCCTGGAAAGGGCCCTGGACATACTGGATTGCTTCACATTCCAGAACCGTGATTTGAGCCTCACGGATGTGGTGGCAAAGACCGGGCTCAACAAGACCACCGCAAAAAGACTCATTTCAAATCTGACATCCCGGGACTATCTTCACCAGGCCTCCGGATCCAAACGCTATAAACTGGGCATGCGTCTCTTTGAACTGGGAGGCATCGTCTTTTCCTCTTTCTCACTGGGCGAGGCAGCGGCCTCCCCCATGTCACGCCTTGAAAAGAATACAGGCGCCACAGTGCTCCTGGGCACCGCCATGGAAGACCAACTGGTCTATGTGGGAAAGCGAGAGGGCACCGGCATGCTGCGCATTTCCTCTGACATTGGATGGAGGAGACCACTTCATTACGGTATGCTGGGCATGACCCTCATGGCCTTCCTTGATACGGAACATGTGAAGAAAATCCTCGATGAATATCCCCTGGAGGCCCATACCCCCTTCACCATCACAGATAAAAACGCCTTCAGCCTTCGTCTGGAGCAGATTCGAACGCAGGGCTATGTGGTAGAACAGGGGGAGGCGGTGGAAGGGGTAACCGGCATCGCGGCGCCTATCCGGGACTACTCCCGCCAGGTCATCGCCGCGCTGGGTATCGCATTTGCCGGAAACAAGGACCACCTGGAAAAAGGAGTGGATCAGTGCGTGGACCAGGTGAAGGGCGCGTGCGATGAGATTTCAGCGAGTCTGGGATACCTTAA
>JAFDIX010000143.1 GCA_019307805.1 Deltaproteobacteria bacterium
GGGGGATAGCCCTCCCCTTTCCCGGGCCTTCAGCCCTGAACCCAGCTTCGTAGCAATGATTTCAGCGGTTTGTCTGGCCCGGGTCTTCCCGCTGTGCAAGATGTCGCCAGGCAGGGAACTGCAGTTTTGAAGCAAAAAGACCATTTTCTCAACACCCCTTCTCCCGTCTTCGGAAAGAGGTCTGTCAGGATTCTCTTCCTTGGAAACCGGTTTGCCGTGCTGCATGAGATATACCTTCATTTTCCCTTCTCCCCAGGAAAACCTTTACCTTCCCCGCCAACATGCAAGACGTTGTCTGTGCATATCCAATAGAATGCAGTATTATCAAAAACATAAACATGGGGTCAATGAAATATCACCCTTTTGCCTTTGACAGAAAGGGACCTCTTCAATATATTGCCCAAAGCAGTAGATTACGAAGTCGTCAAACCATGGAACCTTGAAACCATGACAGATATGCGCAAATGGGTGCTTTTTAAACGGATTCTGTTAGGCATCAGCCTGATATCCCTGTTCATGGCACCGACAGCATTGGGTGAAACCATTCGGGTCGGTGTCCTTCTTCCCCTGAGCGGAAGACTTGCTGCGCTTGGGGGTGAAATGGAGCGAAATTCCTTTTTAATGGCTGCCGAGGAAATAAACCGGGCGGGCGGGATACGGGGAATGAAGCTCCATCTCATTATTGAAGATACCGAGGGGAAGGTAAGCAGAGGGCGCATCCTTGTGAAAAAATTGATCTCCGAGGATCAGGTGGCAATGCTCAGCGGCGGTTTTTCCAGTTCCGTCACCTGGTCTACCTCCGTGGCGGCCCAGGAGCGCAAGGTCCCTTTTCTCGTGAATACGGCGTCTGCAGATCGTATCACCGAGGGTTGGCGACAGTGGATTTACAGGCTCAACACACCGGTAAGTGAACATAATGATACACTCGCCTCATTTATTCGTGAAGCAGCTGATATTCGAACGGCCCGGATATGTTATGAGGAGACCCCCTTTGGGCGGTTTTGGTCGGATAAATTCGCCGACCAATCCAAGGAAACGGGTCTTGTGATTTTGGGTTCAGACGGTTTTGTACCGAGAACCGCGGATTTCAGACCCTATTTAACGGGTTTAAAGAAGCAACCCCCGGACCTGTTGCACATCATCACCAACGGAGACACCGCCGCAAAGATCATGGGGCAGATTCAGGAAGTGGATCTGAACCCCAAGCTCATCCTGGGGACTCCCCCGGGATGCACCTCTGAAACGTTTCTGGAAGCTGCAGCCGGCACCTCCGAGTATATCTACTCCCAGATTCACTGGTCCCCCAACCTCCCCTATCCCGGGGCGCAGGAGTACCATGAAAAGTATCTGGCAAAATACGGGGCGCCCCCGGATTATCATGGGGCCCAGGCCTATGCCGCAACCCAGGTTATGGCCCATGCATTGAAACGGGCCAAGGACCTTTCACGAAACGGGATACGCAAGGCCCTTGCGGATACCCGTATGATGACCGTTTTGGGTCTGGTGAGATTCGGTTCCTATGGAAAAAAACGAAACCAGAACAGACTCCCCACCTATCTTGTCCAGTGGATCGGGGGAAGGCTGGAAATTGTGTGGCCCCTCAAGGCTGCCACGGAAACCTATATATACCCCACCCCACCCTGGAATGACCGTTGAATGAGATGGGAAAACTGCTTGCCTATTCATTTCTGGATATAGTACATTGGCCGGGTATGGATATAAATTGAAATACATCTTTTCGTTTTTTCTCAAAACAACTTTTGGTGAGAAGGAGGGGCATTATGAAAAAGTTGGTTAAGGTAGGAGTGGTCTTGCTCGCGGTTTTTTTCCTGTTTGGCACTGTTGTTGTGCCGGCCTTTGCTGAGAGTATCAAGGTAGGCATATTGCTTCCCCTCACGGGCAAGCTTGCCAAATTTGGAGAGATCGAAAATAAATCCTTCCTGATGGCGGTAGAGGAGATTAATGCCGCAGGCGGTGTGAATGGGAAAAAGATTGAACTGATTATTGAAGACACCACCGGCAAACCGGATGTCGGCCGTTCCGCTATCGAAAAACTGATTTCCCGGGACAAAGTCGTCATTGTCGGCGGAGGATATTCCAGTTCGGTGACATGGGCCTCTGTGGCCGTGGCCCAGCAGCGAAAGATCCCTTTTCTGGTCAACACGGGATCTGCAGATAAAATCACGGAGCAGGGGTGGAACTATATTTTCAGGCTGAATCCACCGGTAAGTGAATATCCCAAGGGTTTTGCATCTTTCCTTAAGGCGATTGCCACGGATGTGAAAACCGTGGCCATCCTCCATGAAAATTCTCTCTTCGGCCAATCCGGATCCAAGAAGTTTGTGAAACAATGTGAAAAAATAGGCCTGAAGGTTCTTATGAAAGAGGGATATGAGGCCGGAGCCATCGATTTCAAGCCATTGCTGGTAAAGGTGAAGGCGAAAAAGCCGGATCTCGTCTACATGATTTCCTATATCATGGATGCCGCCCTTCTCATTCGGCAGTCTGAAGAGCTTAGGATCGAGCCGAAACTGTTTGTCGGCGGCGCCGCCGGATTTACACTCCCTGAATTTCAGAAAAACGTGGGCAAAGGCGCAAACTTTGTCTACTCTGCAACACTCTGGACCCCGTCCGTACCATACCCCGGTGCCAGAGAGTACTACGACAATTTCGTCAAAAAATATAATACCCCCACCGAATACCACGGGGCTGAAGCGTACGCCGCCATGTATGTTATTGCAGATGCCCTGAAACGGGCCAAATCCCTGACTCACGACGCTGTCCGGGACGCCCTGGCCAAGACCGATATGATGACGGCCTTTGGGCCCGTGAAGTTTGTTTCCTATGGGAAAAAGATAAACCAGAACAGCCTTCCTACCTTTCTGGTGCAATGGCTGAATGGTAAGCTGGAAACCGTCTGGCCCAAGGAAGTGGCAACGGCCAAGTATGTCTACCCCGCACCCAAATGGAATGAACGGTAAGAGATTCGTCCTATGTCCGTGAGGGCGGGAAATTCCTTCCCGCCCTCACTTTCTTTTTGCCAGCGCCTAATCTGGCTGGCTATTATAGACTAGGATCGTAAAATTTATCCGCCTCAGGCGGATTAAATTCTGCGCATTTTTCTGCTGGCAGCCCAGTTCCAAATTAGAGCAGATAACCTGAAACAAAGTCAGGAGTTGTCATGGATGTCTTTTTACAGACGCTGGTGGCCGGGTTGCTCAAGGGTGGTCTTTATGGATTGATCGGCATGGGGATGACCCTCATCATGGGGGTTATGGGCATTATTAATCTGGCACATGGTCAATTGATGATGGTGGGCATGTATGTCACTTTTGTGGCCTTTCATTATTTGGGCATTGATCCCTACCTGGCATTATTCATCAGTATGCCCACTCTTTTTCTCCTCGGTGTCGTCATTCAAAAATATCTGCTTAACCCCCTCATGGAAGTGGATTCCATCCTCCCTGAAAATCAGGTCCTCATGACCGTGGGGATAGGTATGGTCCTCACGGAAATCGCACGTTTCATCTTCAGCTCTGATTATAAGTCGGTGAGAACGAGCTATTCCACCTCCACCTTCTTTCTGGGAGAAATTTCCTTTAGTGTGCCCCTGATCATAGCGTTCGTCTTTGCTGTGGCATTTACATTGGCAATGTTTTGGTTTCTCATCAAGACTGATCTGGGCCGCTCCATTCGGGCTACGGCACAGGATAAAGACGCCGCCCTGCTGATGGGTGTCAATTCCAAGCGTATCACCATCCTCACATTCGGCATAGGATGTGCTTTGGTGGCGGCTGCCGGCACACTCCTCATGCCGGTGTATTATCTCTTTCCGGATATCGGGGGCCCATTTACCAGAAAAGCCTTTGTGATTACTATTCTCGGCGGTTTAGGGTCTACCGTGGGTGCCATATTTGGAGGTGTGACTTTGGGACTCGCAGAATCCTTTGGTGCCACGTACATCGGTATGGCCTTCGATGATATGATAGGCCTTCTGATATTTATTCTCGTGCTTTTATTCTTACCCGGTGGATTCAAGCGTCTCACCAAGGTCTAGCAGGGAAAGGATACCCAATGAAAAAACTTGCGCCCATCATCCTGCTCATCATCCTTTTGCTCTTCCCCCTTATCGTCCGTGATGACTATCACCAGCATCTCATGATCCTTGTGCTGATGTGGGTCGTCATCGGATCGGGATGGAATATCATTGCAGGGTACACGGGCCAGGTCTCTTTTGGGGATGCGGCCTTTTTTGGAACAGGGGCGTATACTGCAGGGCTCTTTGCCTCCAAATTGGGCATGTCTGCATGGTGGGGAATGGCCTTTGGTGGGATTGCAGCCATGCTTGTTGCCTTCCCATTTGGATGGATATGTTTTCGTCTTCGCGGTGCCTATTTTGCACTGGCAACCCTTGCCTTGAATGAAGTTTGCCGGCATATCGCCACTATCTGGGAATCACTCACAGACGGAATGGTAGGCATTCTCATTATGCAGACCTTTGTCTCGAAGATCCCGTACTATTACATTGCCCTCGCCCTTGCGGTCATCTCGGTGGTGACCATCCAAATCGTAACCACCTCCAAGTGGGGCTATTATTTTGTTTCCATCCGAGAGGATCAGGACGCAGCGGAAAGTCTCGGAATAAATACCCACAACTATAAGATGGTCTCTCTCAATATCGCTGCTTTTCTCACAGGGATGGCCGGGGCGCTTTTCATGAATTACATGGGATTCATTGATCCGGAGGTGGTCTTTTCACTCCACGATATCTCGATTATGGCCATCCTCGTAGGAATCGTAGGCGGCGTCGGCACAATATACGGGCCAGTGGTTGGGGCCTTTATCATGGTGGCTGTGCATGAATTCTTCAGGACCGGATTTTTCGGATTTTTCAAAGGCATGGCCAACCTGACCGGCTCGGAAATGGTGGGTGTGATTGCGAAGTATGTGATGCAGGCCCATGTTCTTGGATTTGGTGTACTGGTGGTACTCGTCATTCTTCTTCTCCCCAACGGTATTGTCGGCGATTGGCAGAAAATAACACGGATTTTTGTCCGCACAAAATAAAGGGAGGCAGGAAGTTGGGCTTTTTTGAAGTCAGAAATCTGGTCAAATACTTTGGTGGGCTGGCGGCCGTAAACAACGTCACCTTTGAGGTGAATCAGGGCGAAATTTTTGGATTGATAGGCCCCAACGGCTCCGGGAAGACCACTATTTTCAATCTCATCAGCAACTATTTTGGCCCCACATCGGGGACCATTCATTTTAAGGATCAGGATATTACAGGATTCAAGACATACAAAATCTGCAAACTGGGCATCGGCAGGACATTTCAGGTAGTCAAGCCCCTGGGCAGGATGACCGTTCTGGATAATGTGATCGCCGCAGCATTTTCAAGGGTTCAATCCAAGCACGAGGCACGGTCCCTTGCCCTGGAAACCCTCGAGTTTTGTGAACTGGCACATCGAAAGGAGGTCCTTGCAAAGAGCCTTCCCATCGGAGAGCGTAAACGCCTTGAAATCACAAGGGCCATGGCCACACAACCCGAGTTGCTCCTCCTTGATGAAACGGCGGCAGGCCTCAACCCTTTGGAGCTGGATGCGGCCATTGCACTCATCAAGAAAATTCGCGAAAAAGGGGTGACCATCGTGATTGTGGAACACATCATGAAGGTCATCATGACCATATCGGACCGCATCCATGCGATCAATTTCGGTCAGACCATTGCAGAAGGCACCCCCGAAGAAGTGGCAAACAACAAGGCGGTCGTTGAGGCCTATTTAGGAGAAGAATATGCTCAAAGTTGAGGCAATTGATGTATTCTATGATGATCTGCAGGTCCTCTGGGATGTCTCCTTCGAGGTGCGGGAAAAGGAAATCCTGGTCCTGATAGGTGCAAACGGCGCAGGGAAATCAACGACCATCAAAACCATCTCCTCCCTGATCACACCACGGAAAGGAAGCATTCATTTTGATGGGGTACGGTTGGATATTGTCCCCCCCCATGAGACCATACTTCACGGGGTCGTACACGTGCCCGAGGGAAGGCGTCTCTTCCCGGAAATGAGCGTCGAGGAAAATCTAATAATGGGCTCGCTGCAGAGAGATGCAAAGGCAAAACGCAAAGACACGATGGACCATATTTTCGACCTGTTCCCGAGACTGAAGGAGAGGAGAAAACAACTCGGGGGCACACTTTCCGGAGGTGAGCAACAGATGCTTGCCGTCGGCAGGGGACTCATGTCACTTCCGAAACTCATGATGTTTGACGAGCCCTCGTTGGGCTTGGCCCCCATCCTTGTTCATAATATTTTTGATATGATAAAAAGAATCAACGTCGAAGGTGTCACGATCCTCCTGGTTGAGCAAAATGTAAGACAGACCCTCGCAATGAGCAACAGGGCCTATGTGCTTGAAAATGGAAGGGTCGTATTGGAGGGGGCCAGTCAAAATCTCATGTCCGATGAACATGTTAAAGAGGCCTACCTAGGAATATAGCTATGCGCCTTTCCCGTTGGCGCTCCTTTTCAGCACCCATCCCGGAATTACTGCTTTTTTGTTTGACAAAATTTTCTAAATCCCTACCATCACAGGGCGGCAATAAGTGTAGCCTGGATATTATATGAGTTCGGAGGAATAATAATAGTCCCATGCTGAAAAAACTTTTTACTCCATTTCAAATTAAGAATTGCCAACTGGAAAACAGAATCGTCATGCCGGGTTTGGCCTCTTTCCTCATTGAAGAGGATGGCTCTATCACGGATAAAACAGTTGAACACTACAGGAAACGGGCCGCAGGAGGCCCTGCCATGGTAATTATGGAGGCCTGTGCCGTATCCCCTGAGGGTATCGTTTCAGAGCATCAGGCCCGAATTTACGATGATCGCTTCATAGAGGGGCTATCTCGTATTGCCAGTGTGATGCAATCGGAAGGTACTGTCCCTGCCGTGCAGTTGCATCATGCGGGAAGACAAACATCCATAAAAATAATAAAGCAGAAGCCTCTCTGCCCTTCACCCATTCCCTGTCCCACGATCAGTGGTGAAGTGGAACCCCTTACCATTGAAGGAATTCAACGGATTATTCGGGATTTTGGCGAATCTGCCGAGAGGGCCTTGGAAGC
>JAFDIX010000759.1 GCA_019307805.1 Deltaproteobacteria bacterium
TATGTCTTATCATCGGATTGGGGTCCGCAGGTCCTGCCTTTGGCAGCACTTTTAAGGATTCCCTTGGGCGCGTTATTACTCTTGAGGGTGAACCAGGGAGGATCATTGCCCTGGCCCCCAGTATCACCGAAATTTTGTACTACCTCGGCCTGGGGGATCGGGTGGTGGGCGTTACCCGGTTCAGTTCCTACCCAACCGAGGCGGTCGGGAAACCCAGGGTGGGAAGTTACATCAAACTTAACGTGGAAATGATCCTGAGTCTCAGGCCCGACCTTGTCATCGGTACCAAGGATGGAAACGAACCTGGGATCGTGGACCTGCTTGAGCAGGCAGGCATTGGGGTGTTCATTGTAAACCCTCGAAATGTTCAGGAAGTCATAGAAACCATTGCGACCATCGGTCAGGTATGCGGTATTACCGAAAAGGCACGGTACCGTGCACAGGAACTGGAGAAGAGGCTCTCCCTGGTGGTCAAGAAAACAGCGTCTGAAGAGAAACCTCTGGTTTTTCTTCAGATAAACCTCAAACCTGTTATGACGGTAAACAGAAATACCTTTCATAATGACCTCATCCGGCTGTCGGGCGGAAGGAACATGTCGGCAGATGCATCCATCACCTATCCAAGGATCAGCATCGAGGAGGTGATTCGAAGAAAACCGGATGTGATTCTTGTCTCATCCATGGAGCGAGGGGGGAGGTATGAGAGGGCCAGACAGGAATGGATGAAATGGCATTCCATTCCTGCAGTGAAAAATAACCGGGTGCACTTGATTGATTCGGATCTCATAGACCGGCCCTCTCCTCGAATCATTGACGGGCTCGAGAGCATGGCAAGATTGGTGCATCCCGATATTCACTGGAAATAGTACCATGTATCATAAACTCGCAGGTTTCTATGATCAGGACTGATTTAAAAAGACCTTTAACGCTGAAGAAGGTGCTGGCCATTTGTCTGCTCATGTGCCTCTGCCTTGTTTTGGTCATGATAATTTCTTTGGTGCTCGGGACCGCCGAGATATCATTGAAGCAGGTCGGGGCATTTTTTACAGGTACCCTGGATAGGTCCGACCCTGCCTGGCTCATCATTTATAAAATACGCATTCCAAGGATCCTCCTGGCCGGTCTAGTCGGGTTTTCCCTTTCAATGAGCGGCGTTGTCTTCCAGGCGTTGTTGCGGAATCCCCTGGCAGACCCATTTATATTGGGCATTTCCAGCGGGGGGGCCTTTGGGGCCGTGTTGGGTATCGTTTTCGGACTCAGCTTCAGCATGGGGGTCCCCGTCATGTCATTTGCCTCTGCATTGCTGGCCATCTATCTCCTTATGAGGCTGGGGGCCAGACAGATGGGCATGGAGTCTACCACCATTCTCTTGACAGGCGTGATCATGAATGCCTTTTACACGTCCCTGATCATGTTTTTTATTTCCACATCATCAGATGCAAGACTCCATACCATGCTTTTCTGGCTATACGGGGATTTATCCCAGAGTCAGATTGGGCCCCTGATCATTGCAACACCGGTTGTGCTGGTGGCCTTTTTTCTGCTCTATGGCCTTAGCAGGCAGCTCAACCTGATTACATCAGGAGAAGAAACAGCCCTGCAACTCGGGGTAGAAGTTGGGAGAACCAAAATGATTTGTCTCCTGGTGGTCTCCCTGGTCATTGGGCTTATTGTCTCCTTTTCCGGACTCATCGGGTTCGTCGGGCTCATTGTCCCTCACTTGGTAAGAATGGCCTTCGGCTCAGACCACAGGCTGTTGATACCGGCGGCTTCCCTGGGTGGGGCCATTTTCCTTATTGCAGCGGACACCCTGGCAAGGACCCTGCTGTCACCCAACGAACTTCCTGTGGGCGTGATCACCGCCTTCCTGGGCGCGCCCTTTTTTATCTATCTGTTAAAGACAAGGGGGTCCCGGTGGAGTCACGCCTGACATTGAAAAACGTGGGGTTCCGATACGGACCAATGTGGGCCGTGAGGGGGATTGACCTTCAACTGGAGCCCGGGGAAATACTGGGAATCCTGGGACCCAACGGCTCGGGGAAGACTACCCTGCTTAAACTCATAGACGGCCTCCTGGTACCGCAGGAAGGTGATATTCGAGTCCAGGGAAGAAATCTGGCCGGGCTGAACCGAGCCGGCATTGCAAGAGAAATCGCGATGGTGGCACAGGAGCAGTATTTCAGATTCTCTTTTACCGCCCTTGAAGTGGTTCTCATGGGAAGGTTCCCTCACCTCAAAAGCCTTCAATTCGAGGGTGAAAAGGATATGGAGGTTATTCATCGGGCGTTGGAAGCCACCCAGGCCCTGGAACTTGCAGGACGATCCATTCACGAACTTTCCGGGGGGGAAAAACAACGGGTTATCATCGCCCGGGCATTGGCTCAGGAACCCAATATCATCCTGCTCGATGAACCCACCTCCTTTC
>JAFDIX010000760.1 GCA_019307805.1 Deltaproteobacteria bacterium
CCTCCCGGCACCTCTGTCAATACCTATGAGGCCTATGATATCTTGAGGAAGGTCAAAGAGATGGCAGATATCCTGATCCCGCTCCACGAGCCCCGGTTTGCATCTATGGGAACTGTAAAACCCGCACCAGAGGACACTGGACTTTCGTAGATTCCACTTTGCGGGAAAGAGCTGGGGCGGATATAGTGTAAAGATACCCAGTGCGTAAGCACGGGGACAGTCACTCCGTGACGGCAAAGAACAGGTTGGCATAATGGCTCGGTACGGCCTGTTCTTTAACTGACCTGCCCATTATTTTCTTGAAGGGCAGGGCAGATACAGATATTTACCATCAAGAAGTGAAATTTCTGGATTGAGCGTTCTGCCTTTAGCCTTCAACATTCAGCTTCATGAACTGTCTTTTTAGGTTTTTGCTGACTGCTGACTGCTGACAGCGCTATCGCAATAATGATGGTTGGATACTATATGACTGAAGGAGAAGAACTCATTATGGACTATTCAGTAAGCCCGGATGGAGAGAAGTTTGAACTTCCGGAAGAAGAGGATTACAGGCGGGAATATGAGAGCCTGAAAAAACTGGCTGATGAGAAAAGGGAAGCGGGCCAGGAAATTGTTGTGGTCATGGGCCTTGGTTTTGTGGGGGCTGTTATGGCGGGGGTAGTGGCGGATTCTGTCGATAGTGCGAGTCAAAAACCCAATAAGTTCGTCATTGGTATGCAGCGGCCCAGCACCAGGAGCTTCTGGAAGATCCCCCTGTTCAACCGGGGTGTCTCACCCGTAAAAGCAGAGGACCCGGATGTGGCCCCCATGATCGATCGCTGTGTGAATGAAAAGAAGACCCTCGTGGCTACCTATACCTATGAAGCCCTGCGGCTTGCAGACGTGCTTGTGGTGGATGTGCAGTGCGATTTCCTCAAAGAGGATTTGGGAAACCTCAAGAGCGGCTTTGCAGATATCAGTGCCCTGGAGGAAAGCTTTAAGATCATCGGCGAATACATTGAACCACAATGCCTGGTCTTGATCGAAACAACAGTCCCACCGGGGGCCACCGAGTATGTGGCCTATCCCATTGTCAAGAAGGCCTTTAAGAAACGGGGTATTCAAGAGGAACCTCTGCTGGCCCACAGCTTTGAGCGGGTCATGCCGGGCAGGGAATACGTCAAGTCGGTGAGGGACTTCTGGCGGGTCTGCAGCGGCTTGAATGACAAGAGCCGCGAAAGAGTCGTTAAGTTTCTCTCAGAGGTCTTGAATGTCAAGGATTACCCCCTCACGGTCCTTGACAAGCCCATTGAGAGCGAGACCTGCAAAATTGTTGAGAACAGTTACCGGGCCACCATCCTGGCATTCCTCGATGAATGGAGCCGATTCGCAGAGACAAACGGCGTGGACTTGATCAAGGTGATTGAGGCCATTAAGGTACGCCCGACCCATAGCAACATCATTTTTCCCGGACCGGGGATCGGGGGTTACTGCCTGCCAAAGGACGGAGGATTGGGGCTTTGGGCCTACAAGCACCTGCTGGGATTTGAAGATGATATTTTCAAGATTACATCGGAGGCGATCAATATCAATGACACAAGGGCACTGCATGCTGCCCAGCTCATGCGAGACGCATTGAGAAACATGGGCCGTATTGTTGCTGCCTCTCAAATTGCCATCCTCGGGGCATCCTACCGGCAGGACGTGGGGGACACGCGATACAGCGGCTCTGAAATCGTTGTGAGAAAACTGACCGAGATGGGTGCGGACATCAAGGCCCATGATCCCTATGTCCAACACTGGTGGGAGCTTGAGAAGCAGGAGACCTACCCTGCTGCGGGAAGCAGCCGGGCCAACTTTTTCAGGAACCAGGAGCACCTGGATCAATTCCGTATGGAACCGGACCTGGCCAGTGCACTCAAGGGATCTGACGGGGTTATCCTGGCAGTGCGGCATGAAGAGTATCTGGCTTTGGACCCGGATGAGGTGGTAAAAATGACAGGCGGGCCGGCAGCCATACTGGATTGTTTCGGGATTCTGGATGACGAAAAGATTGAACGGTACTTTGAGTTGGGATGCGAGGTGAAGGGGCTGGGCCGCGGCCACATCAACAGGATAAAGGCCCGCGTTAGAAAGACAAAACTGGAAGCGTTCCCGGTCTAGTCCGGGTATGGTGAAACCCCGCTTGATGTGAGCGGTGGGACCCGGCTCCTCCGGCCGGGGTCCGTACCCAGATCCTGTCACGACCGGGAAACGACGCCTGCCTTTAGCGTGCTCCCTCCCACCTTCAGCCTTTAACCTTCAGTCTGGAAAAATTTCTATCCACGCCCCCGCATGGGGGGCGACCTAACACCGTCCGAGACAAAAAACTCTGCAAGGTTTCAATCCACGCCCCCGCATGGGGGGCGACCCAAACCTCCATACCCATTGTCATGCCAATACCAA
>JAFDIX010000761.1 GCA_019307805.1 Deltaproteobacteria bacterium
GTGGTGTCCAGGTGCACATCACTCTGGGGAAAGGCGATAACAATACCCGCCTTGCGAAATTCATGGTCAATGGCATGGTGCAGCCGGTCCATCACCTCAATTCTTCTCAATACATTTTGGATAAAGACCCGAAGTTCGAAATTAAGGCTGTTGTCTCCGAACCCCAGAAATAATGCAGAGGGTTCGGGCTTTTCAAGCACCAAGGTGTTCTCCTTCGCGACCTTTAGCAGGAGCTGCTCCGTGAGGGCCGTATCCGATCCGTATACCACCCCCACGGGAATAACAATCCGTGTCATTTGGTCTGAAAGGGACCAGTTGATCAGTTTTCCTGTGATGAATTCCTTGTTGGGGACGATCAACTCCCGGCGGTCCCAGTCCGTGATGGTGGTGGCCCGCATGCGAATGCGGGTCACCGTACCACTGGTCTCCCCCACCGTGACCACATCACCAAGACGGTAGGGCTGCTCAAAGAGCACGATCAGACCGCAAATAAAATTGGCCACGATCTCCTGCAGACCAAACCCGAGCCCCACCCCCAAGGCAGCGACAAGCCATTTCAGGTCCGAAAAGTTCATCCCGATGTATCCGAATGCCATGACAGTGCCCACAGCCATAAGGGCATAGCGACACAGGGTGCTTACGGCATATCGTGCCCCCGGCTCCATGGGGAGGCGAGCGAGGAGTGTAATGTCCAGGACTCCTGGAATGTTCTTTACCGCGGCAACAGTGACGAATGCGATGATGACGGCCAGGAGAAGATTTTCCAGGGTGATGGGCAGGGACTGGGCCACACCATCTATCTCTTTAGAGTAACTCCAGAGTTCGATATCCCCAATGACATTGAGCCCAGGAAGCATGGGCGACCATATGGCCCAAAGACCGATCAGGGCTGCAAAAAGCATGAAGATCCGTATAAGGGCCCGGGTCTGTTCATCTATTTGACCCAGATCCAGTTCCTGCTCCTCGACATGGACCACCGCCTCTTCCGGGATGGAATCACCTGCCGTTTCCTGCTCCGTCCTGGCTTCCCTTTCTTCTTTTGCCTTGCGCTTGTGCTCTTCCCAGGCAAGACGCTTTCTCGCGATCAGGAGCCATCGTAACAGGAGATCATTGGTCAACTTGAGCAGGATAAGAAGCCAGGCCGTTTTTCTGCCGGATGCCTCGAAGGCCGCTGCCGTATATCCATATCCCAGGGCCGCGGTAATGCCTTCAATGCAGGGGAGGGCTATGGCGAGGGGGTACCATATGTACCGCAGCCGCATCAACCAGCCTTTGGGACTGCGCCTTGCAAGGGAGGTTACAATTCCCCCTGAGAACCGGAAAACCCAGGCAGTTCCTACAGCAAGGGTGAGCATGGAAACCAGGAAAGCCAGCCGACCCAGTGAATCCCTGTGTGCAACACTGCCCCCCTTCTCATAGAGCACAAACAGGAATGCAAGAACCACCAGAAGAGGAATCAGCCACAGGAAATTCTTTCTCAGCGTGTTACGTGCCGGCTGGGACCACTTGAAATGGACCTCACCCAAACCGTCTTTGCGGCATAAATGATAGAAAAACAGCCAGACAACCAGCAAACCAGCGGCCGAAAGCATGGCGACACTGAAGGCGCGGCTGAAATCATATGCCGTTGGAACGGTCGAAAGGCACCAGGCGGGGAATGCCAAAACAAAGGGCCAGGCCACGGCCATCAGGAAAGTCATCAGAAGGGCCCGCAGGGTCAATGAAAAGGAATCCACATGGACACGGCCCACTTTACCAGCCACCCTTTTCAGGTCCCTTTTCGCCAGGGGATAAAGGGCGAGCAATATGAGAGAAACAATGAAGCCCAGGATCCATTGACCCGATGAACGCTTCATCGATAGTTTTAAGTCCTGAATGACCCCCTTCCAGTGGGCGGGACGGAAAAACCAGCCCAGAGCGGAAGGAAAATTTCTCAGTGTTCGGGTGCTGAAGACTTTTGAACTTCGAATCCACAGGAGGTGCCCATCCAGGAATTCGGCATATTCAGCAGCGATGGCCACGATTTGCTGTTCCGTGAACTCCAGGTCCTGAAGATGCTTGAAGTGACGGCGATAGCCTTCCTGCAGTTTGGTAAAGAGCTCCTGACGATTGGACAGCAGCTTCCCAATCTTAGTGCGGTAGGTGTCGGCCTTGCGCCTGGAAACCGGGTCAAGGCCCTGAATGAGTTGCCGGGTCGCGCCTTCAAGATCACTGATCCGGCGCTTTTCCTGCTCAATCTTAAACTGCTCATCTTGAATCTCACTCATCCGTAACTGTCGCATTGCAGAATCACGGCGAAAAGTGGGCTGGCCGGGGAGGTTTTGGCGTTGCTCCCGAAGGGCCAACCCAATGGTCTCGGTGAGAACCGTAGATTCCACCCGGGCCTTGGCCATGGCAAATTCTTCTTCAAGGTCCTTGAGCTGG
>JAFDIX010000144.1 GCA_019307805.1 Deltaproteobacteria bacterium
TGGTCCCATTTACCGTGGCGGACGATTTCCCCTTCGATCATGTATATGACCTCCTCGGCAATGTTCGTGGCATGATCGGCAATGCGTTCCAGGTGGCGGGCCACCAAAAAAAGATTGATCATATAGCCGACACGTTTGGAATTGTCGAGAATGAGACCCTTGACCTGGTCATAAATTTCGCCATATTTGTCATCCACCGAGTCATCCATGGCGAGTACCTGAGAGGCCAGGTCCAGATCCAGGTTCACCAAAGCGTCCAGGCTCATTTTGAGCATGGCTTGCGCCTCTTCCCCCATGACCGAGTATTCAAAAGGGACATCCACCTTTTCCCTCTTGGCCATGTAGTGGACACATTGAGCAATATTTGCCGCTTCATCCCCGATCCTCTCCAGATCGTTATTGATTTTGATCACGGCGATCAGGAACCGGAGATCAACGGCAACGGGTTGGTGCAATGCCAGGATCTTCAGGCATTCTTCTTCCACCTCTACTTCGCTTTCATCGATCTCATAATCCATCTTGATGATTTTTTCTGCAACCGCCGCGTCTCGGCTTTCAATGGCCTTGAGAACCATCCTGACCCTTTCCTCCACAAGCGCGCCGAGGGAAAGCACCCTCTTTTTCAGTTTCTCCAGTTCTCTGTGTAAATGCTTTGCCATCCGTTCCTCTCCCTCCTCTATCCAAAACGTCCCGTGATGTAGTCTTCTGTCTGCTGGACCCTGGGCCGCGTGAACAGGGTATCGGTTTCACCCATTTCGATAAGTTTTCCAAGGTAAAAAAAGGCGGTTACATCCGATACCCGCGCCGCCTGCTGCATGTTGTGAGTGACGATGATGATGGTGTAGGTCTTTTTCAACTGGTGAATCAATTCCTCGATCTTCTGTGTGGCAATGGGATCCAGGGCGGAGCAGGGTTCATCCATCAGGAGTACATCCGGCTCCACGGCCATGGCACGGGCAATGCACAGCCTCTGCTGCTGGCCCCCGGAAAGGCCGAGGGCGGATTCATTGAGCCGCTCTTTCACCTCTTCCCAGAGTGCGGCGCCTTTTAGGCTCTTCTCCACCTGTTCTGCGATGTAGGCCTTATCCTTGATTCCGTTGACCCGAAGACCATAGGCAATATTTTCAAAGATACTCTTGGGAAAGGGATTGGGCTTTTGAAACACCATGCCGATGTGACGCCGAAGGGTCACCACATCCACATGGGCATCATAGATGTTCCGACCATCCAGAAGCATCTCCCCCTCGACCCGACTGTAGGAGATGAGATCGTTCATCCTATTCATGCACCTTAACAGGGTGCTCTTCCCGCAACCTGACGGACCGATGAGTGCGGTGACGTAATTTGTCTGATAATCCATAGAGATATCGTGGAGGGCGTGAAAATCACCATAAAAAAAATCCAGATGTTTTGCCGCTATTTTTAGTTTATTTTCCATCACATCCTCCTTCTCAGGCGTGCCCTGTAGATGATGGCCACAAGGTTGAGTCCCAGCACCAGGACAATGAGCACGAGGGCCGTTCCGTACTGCAGGTGCCGGGTCGCCTCGATTTCGGTACCTGCCGTTGCAAGGACATAGATATGATAGGGCAGGGCCATGATTTCATCAAAGATGCCCGTGGGCAAAGAAGGTGTAAAAAAAACAGCCGCTGTGAACATGATGGGCGCCGTCTCGCCTGCCGCCCGGCTGATACCCAGGATGGCCCCTGTCAGAATTCCGGGTAATGCCGCCGGAAGTACCACCCGATAAATGGTTTGCCATTTTGTGGCCCCAAGGCCCAGGGAGGCCTCCCGGTATGTGTCCGGAACGGCCCTGAGGGCCTCCTCAGCGGAACCGATAATCACCGGGAGCGTGAGCGCGCCCAGGGTCAGGGCCCCGGCAAGGATACTCACTCCCATCTTCATATAGACCACAAAAAAGGCCAGACCAAAGAGGCCGAAAACCACCGAAGGAACCCCTGCCAGGTTGCTGATCCCGAGTCGAATGATTCGGAGGACACGGCCCGGTCGGGCATATTCATGCAAATAGATGGCGGATGCAACCCCAATGGGAAGGGCCACAAGGATTGCCCCCAGGCTCAGACAAATGGTTCCCACGATACAGGGCAAAATCCCACCCTTTGTCATGGAATCCATTGGCGGCTGGGTGAGAAATGTCCAGTTAATGGCCCGCCAGCCCTTTGCCACGAGAAAATACAGAATGATCAACAGGGCAATGCCGTTAATGGCCGCAGAGATCCGGAAGAGACTGAACATGAGCGTTTGAAATCGCCTTCGCCTCTCCTGGACCCCCGGATCCGGACGGTGGGTTTTTAGGGCCGCCCCCTCCGGGATTTGCTTCCGGGGTATGGAAACAGGTTTCATAGTCATTGTCTTTGTGCCTATCATTTTGTTATGGCCTTTGGCTGACCGCTGACAGCACGCATCCGGAAATGCCGATTTCCGGATGAGCACTAGAGCGTTGCCGCTCCCACCTGTCTGTATTTGTTTGATATATGGTCCGCCACAAGATTGAAAATCAGCGTAAAAACAAAGAGCACGATGCCTGTAGCAAACAGGGCATAATAATGATCGCCTCTGAATGGCGCCTCAGCCATTTCCGCGGCAATGCTTGCGGGCATGGGTCTGACCGGGTCAAAAATGGATGTCGGAATCATGGCAGCCCCTCCCGCCACCATGAGAACAACCATGGTCTCACCAATGGCTCGGGACATGCCGAGTATGACGGCCGTGGATATTCCTGAGATGGACGCCGGAATGACCACGCGCCATATGGTCTCCCAGTGGGTTGCACCCAGGGCCAGGGAGGCCTCCTTGAGTTCGACGGAAACACTGAAGATGGCATCTTCCGAGATGCTGCAAATCGTTGGAACGGACATAAAGGCCAGCATGAGGGCGGCATTGAAGAGATTGAGGCCCGTGGGGATATCCAGAATTTCCTGAAGAAAAGGCGCCACCACGACCATCCCGAAAAATCCGATGACCACGGAAGGAAGGGCCGCCAGCAACTCCACCACCGGTTTTACCCACTCCCGCACCCGTGCCGAAGCCACCTCCGCGAGGTACAGTGCCGTCATCACTCCCAGGGGAATGGAAATCAAAGAACCCACCGCGGTGACCGACAGGGAGGCGATGATGAGGGCGAATATACCGAACGCTGCAGGATCATCGGTGGGGTACCAGTAGTGTCCAAAAACAAAGTCTTTCACAGACACCTTGCCGAATATGGGAAACCCCTCCATAAAGAGGAAGGCCACGATGAGGGCCAGGGTGATAATGGAAGCGAGGGCCACCGCGAAAAAGATGATTTGAATCACCCGTTCCTTTCTTCGGCGAGTTGTTCCGGCCTTGGCTTTCGGTTCCATTTCCCGTCGCTCTTATTATTAAGGCTCTTGAAAAGAGATGCCGCCCCTTGCCCTTTAAGAGGCGTCATCCATCACCTGTCTGTTATTCGTTCCTAATACAAGGGAACGTAACCTGCACTGCCAACGAGTTTCTGCCCCTTTTGGGGGTCCAGCACGAAGTTGATGAAATTGAGGGTCTCCCCCTTGGGCCATCCGGCGGTGAACATGAAAAGGGGCCGACTTATCGGAAAAGTCCCGTCCAGGGTCGTTTCCTTGGATCCCTCGACATTGTTCACCATGAGTGCCTTCACGTTCGAGTTCATATACCCGAGTCCGATATAGCCGATGGCGTTTTTATTATTCCCAACCGCCTGGGCCACCGCTCCGTTGGAGGCCTGCAGGAGCGCTCCCGGAAAGACACGTTTCTTCTTCAATACCTTTTTGGCCCATACTTCGTATGTCCCGGAAGAGGTATCCCTGGAGATGACCACGATGATTCTGTCCGGCCCTCCAATGTCTCTCCAGTTCTTTATCTTTCCCATGTAGATATCCCTGAGCTGGGCCATGGTGATATTTGTCATGGTATTGCTGGGATGGACCACCGGGACAATACAGTCATAGGCCACGGCAAAGGGGACCGGATATTGCCCATTCTGTATTGCCCGCTTGACTTCCTTGTCTTTGATAAAGCGGGAGCTGTCTGCAATATCCGTGGAACCGTCGATAAGGGCCTTGATCCCATTCCCGGATCCGCCACCGGATATGGTTATCTTTACATCCGGATTCTGTTTCATGTAGGCCTCTGCCGTCTTCTGTGCAATGGGAAGGACCGTGGTAGATCCCTTGATCACGATCTTGCCCGCCCAAGCACCATTGACAGCAAAAAAGAGTGCGAAAAGGGCTGCCAATACTGAAAAAATCCTTGATTTCATTGTGTCTCCTCCTGATTTGCTGACTATTATTGTGATCCATGGTGGAATATGCATCCCATAGGTTAGATTCCGGTTAGGGAAATATGAGATTTTGATGAAATAAATAGAAGAATGCCGGCCTATTGCCGGGGAGATGGGAGGTGGATGCTGAAGGTGCTTCCATGACCGGGCACACTGTCTACGGCGACACGGCCCCGGTGTACTTGAACAATATGCTTGACGATGGCGAGCCCCAATCCGGTTCCGCCGAGCTTTCTGCTCCTTGCCTTATCTACCCGGTAAAAGCGCTCGAAGAGACGTGAAAGGTGCTGTTTTTCAATACCCATGCCCTGGTCACGCACATCTATAAGTATGTCCTGATCGTTTTGTTTGGCACTGACCCTGATTTCACTGTCCACATGGCTATATTTGATGGCATTGTCAAGAAGGTTTACGATTGCCTGTTCAAGAAGCGTGGCATTGATCTCTGCACTGAGATCTTCACTGCAGGACAGGGAGATTGCCACATTCTTCCGCTTCGCCTTTGGTTGACAGACCTGAATGGCTGACACAAGGACATCGCGAATGGGATGATTCGCCAGGAGAATCTCTTCCTTTTCCTCTTCCTGCTCTATTCTGGACAAACTCAGGAGATCTTCGATAATGGCTTCCAATCGATCCACATGTCTGTCAATGATCCCCAGGAATCGCTTAGCGTCCTCAGGGTTTTGCATGGCGCCATCCCCCAGGGTCTCGACAAAGCCTTTAATGGCCGTGACAGGGGTCTTTATTTCATGGGAGACATTGGCCACAAAATCCTTACGAATATTTTCCAGCCTTCGAAGCCGCGTCACATCCTCCAGAACAATGAGCGTGCCTTCTCTGTGCTCTCCTGCGCCCCTGAGGGGGGTTCCATGGGCACCGAGAATGCGTTCACCATCCGAGAAAAGCGCGATATCCTGCTCTACCCTGACTTCACTGGAAAGGGCCTTTCCGACGAACCGCTGAAGATCCGTGTTGCGCACCACCTCCTGGATAGTGCGGCCCACTGCGGCATCCGGCGAACATCCGAAAAACCGGGCAGCAGCGTGATTCATATTCATGATCTTTTCATCCATGTCCACCGCCAGGACCCCTTCCACCATGCTGGAAAGGACGGCCTCCAATTCATTCCTCTGGGCCGTAATGGTATGAATCCGCTCCTGCAGCTCTCCCGCCATCTGGTTGAGGGTCTCCGACAGGCTGCCTATTTCCGTAAGATTGGAAACGGGAACCCTGCAGTCCAGTTCACCCCTGGCAAAGCACTGGGCACTCTTCTCAATTTCCTTAATGGGCCCTGCAATCCGGCGTGCCGCCAGAAAGCTGAGAATCGCCCCGAATATGGCGATGACCAGGGCGCTGAAAGCGATCCTGAGCCTTACCTCTCTGAGCGCAATATCAATGGTCTCCACGCCTATGGCGGTGCGAATATATCCGACAAGCCGTCCTTCCCTCTTTACAGGTACTGCCACATACATCATCTTTCTGTTGAGGGTGCGGCTGTGACGGGTGGAGGAACCCACTGCCCGGGTGCGGGCGCCGACAATTTCAGGCCGGTCCATGTGGTTGTCCATGCTGCGGGGGGCCTCCATGGAATCACCCACCACCCTGCCGGAACTGAGAATCACGGTAATCCTTGTGGAGGCGGCCTCTCCGGCCCGTTTGCAGAGCTGGTCGATCTTGTTTTCGTCAACCGGAGAGAAATATGTGACTGCCTGCCTTTCAAAGAGACGGGCCCGGGCCTTGAGATCGGAAGCGGTTTGTTGGAGGAAAAACTCTTTTAGGGACGTGGATGCATACCATGTGACGGCCACCACCGAGACCAGTATGATCAGTGCGAAGGAAGGGAAAAGGTGCCAGAGTAAAGGTCTTTTATTGGCCATGGGTTATTCCTTGAACCGATACCCGACGCCTCGCACCGTTTCGATGGTTTTGCCGGCCTTTCCCAGTTTTTTTCGGAGCCCCACGATCTGAACATCCACGGAACGATCGGTAACAAAATAGTCGTCTCCCCGGACCGCATCCACGATCTGGGTCCTGGTAAAGACCCAGCCCGGTCTTGCGGCGAGATATCGGAGGATCCCAAACTCCGTATAGGTCAGCTGGACCGGCTGCCCCTGGACCGTGACCTCGTGTCTTCCCGGATGAATGACAATATCATGTATTTGCAGGACCGAGGATTCATCCCGCGCATCCTTTCCCTCTCTTCGAAGTACCGCCTTCACCCTGGCCGCCAAAATCCTCGGGCTGAAGGGCTTTGTGATATAATCATCGGCACCCAGTTCAAGACCCGTTACAATATCAGCCTCCTCTCCCTTGGCAGTGAGCATGATGATGGGAAGGTTTTTTGTGTCGGGGTCATTTTTGAGGCGTCTGGCCACTTCCAGTCCATCGATCCCCGGAAGCATCAGGTCAAGAATAATAAGGTCCGGCATTTCCTTGGGCACTGCCTGGAGGGCGGCTTCTCCGGTTGCTGCACTGACGACCCGATAGCCTTCCCTGGTGAGGTTGAAGGTGAGCAGTTCCAGGATGTCTTCTTCATCATCCACTGCGAGGATCTTTTTCATTGCCATGAACTCATCTCTCTCGCCACCATTTTACGGTGACATCTCCGTTTCGAATCCGCTTTTCCCGGCCCTTCAGATCCCGGATAATGAGCGCCCCGTCATAATCTATCCCGAGGGCCTTTCCCTGAATCGTTTCTTGATCGAACTCAATTTCAACGTCTTTTCCCATGATGAGGGAGAGGGCGTTCCACTTCTCATAGTAGAGCGCTTTCCGTCCCGGGGATACATCCTTGTAATACCCTT
>JAFDIX010000145.1 GCA_019307805.1 Deltaproteobacteria bacterium
CGCAGGCGGGCATCCAGATTACTCAGAGGTTCGTCCAGTAGAAAAATTTTGGGCCGCCTCACAAGGGCTCTCCCCATAGCCACCCGCTGCCTTTGCCCTCCGGAGAGTTCTTTGGGTTTTCGCTGCATCAGGTCTTCGATTCCCAGGAGACTGGCTGTTTCCTGGACGCTGCCCGCAATTTCGGTTTTGGGAATGCCCCGCATACGAAGCCCGAAGCCGAGGTTTTGGGCCACTGTCATGTGGGGATAGAGTGCATAGCTCTGAAAAACCATGGCCACGTCCCTGTCCCTCGGGGCAAGATGGTCAACACGCTTTCCATCCAGCTCAATGGTCCCCCTGTCCTGGGATAGCAAGCCTGCCACAATGTTGAGAAGGGTGCTCTTGCCGCACCCTGAAGGTCCCAGGAGAACACAGAATTCACCATCTTCCACCAGCAGGTCTATATTTCCCAGTACTGAGACCTTTCCAAAATTTTTGGTGATTCCTTGGAGTGTCAATGAAGCCATGCTCAGCCTTTCATTGCGCCGGCGGTCAGGCCGCGGACCAGGTGGCGCTCGAAAAAGAAAAAGAGGACCAGAACAGGGATAGTCACCATCACCGAAGCTGCCATCACCAATTGTTTGGACAGGTGGACGCTTTCCGATAATTGCACCACCCCTCTTGAGAGGGTAAATTTTTCGGGGGTATCCAGAAACATGAACGCAAAAAGAAATTCATTCCAGGCGATCATAAAGGTATAGAGCGCCACGCTGGCCAGGGCAGGGGCGGAGAGGGGGAGTACAATATACCAGATTACTCCGAGGCGGCTGCACCCGTCGGTCATGCCGGCATACTCCATTTCTACGGGAAGGCTTTTAAAGTAACTCCTGAGCATGTAGAGGGCGACGGGCAGGGTCTGGGCCAGATAGACCAGTATGAGTACATGGATCGAGTCACGCAGTCCCACCTTGGAAAAGACTACATAGAGCGGGATGACAAGGACAATGGCCGGGAACATGTAGATCGCCAGAATGCCGTAGGACATTACCCCCCTGCCGCGAAACCGGATTCTGGTAACGGCGTATCCGCCCACAGTGGCAAGAACAAGGGAACATATCACCGTGGCGATAGAGACATAAAAGCTGTTGCCGATATAGCGCAAAAACCCGTGCTCAAAAAGGACTTCGTAATAGGCTCCAAAATCAATTTTTCCAATGTCAAGCCAGAGATTGGATGGTTGCATGAGGAGTTCCTCCAGGGATTTGAAGGAAGAGACAATCATCCAGTAGAAGGGAAAGGCAACCATCACGAAAAAGAAGAGGAGCCCGAATACCCTCAAGACACCCAAAATCCGTTTCTCAATATGCTCTCGACTCATCCCAACGTCTCCCTAGGAGTCATTCCCCATTCTACGTAGATAAAAGAACAGAAAAACGGATAAAAAGCCAAAGAGGACCATGGCCGTTGCAGAACCTGCGCCGATGTTAAATTCTCCAAAGGCATACTCATAGACTTTGATGGTCAAGACCTTGGTCCCTGCCTGTCCCCTGGTGAGTAGAAAAATGTCATCAAACTTGTTGAGGGTCCAGATGAAACGGAACAGAAAGAGTGTGGAAAGTACCGTGGTCAATTGGGGCAGGGTGATATAGTAAAAGCGCTGTACAGGGCTTGCACCGTCTGCAGCCCCGGCCTGGTAGAGTTCTATCGGGATTGCCTGAAGCCGTGCCAGAATGAAAAGGAAGGCAAAGGGGAAATAGCGCCATCCCTCAAAAAGGATCACTGAGAAGAGGGCCAGGGGAATTCGTATCTTGATCCCCAAAAGTTCAATGGGATACCAGCGTTGGGAAAGGAAGGGGATGGGTTGCGCCAACAGGCCCTTTTCCACTGCAAACCAGTTGAGGATGCCCAACTGAGGATCCAGGATGAAACTCCAGGTAAAGGTGACCGCCACAATGGGGGCAATGTAGGGCGATATGAGGATGCCTCGCAGGAGGCCCCGGCCTGGAAACTCCCCGTGTACCAGGAGGGCTGCCGCAAGACCCAGCACGATGGAGAGGGCGCTCCCGGCAATAGTGTATATCAGGGTTGTCAGAAGGACAGGCCAGAAATCCGGATCCATGAAGACTTTTCTGAAGTTGTCCAGAGTAAAATCGGGGGTCAGAAGGGATGCGCCTCGAAGATCCCCAAGGGATACCGGTTTCAGGCTCATCCAGATATTCCAGGCCACAGGAAAGACAACAAGGACCAGGACAACGGCGAAGGTGGGGGCCAGCATCCAAAAGGCCAGTCTGGACTCCCTGTGGGAAATACCAGAATGAAAATCGGGATTCCTGCAGGAATTACCCATTACTCCACTACTCCATTATTCCGGATATTTACTCAAGGGCCTTTACCCTCTGATCCATCAGAAGGGCCGCCCGGGCGGCGGTAAGTTCACCATCCAGGAATTGCTTGAGGATCTGGGGGATCACCTTTGTCCCATAGATCTTGGCCACGAGCAATCCCTTGCCCTCAGTGAATCCCCAGCGGTCAAATGCATCCAGGCCCTCCACGAGGGTTTCCGCTACATCCGTTCCATAGAACTTTGAAATCCTGGCCCGGGTCGTGACACCGAATTCGAGGTTCAACCAACCGTCCACAAACCGTTTGGGCGCCTCCCGGGTGCCTCTGCGCATGGGCAATTTCCCTTCGGCCGCCATGCCCAGCCAGTCCAGATAACGGTCAGTCAGGAGAAACTCCACCCAATCTGCGGCCCCGTTTTTGTCCGCATCCCGGCTGATTCCAAGGTATTTGATCTGGCCCCATTGGGCAGCGCCGTGGCGGCCTTTAATGGCGCTCACAAAACCCGTATTCTGAGACAAAAAGCCCGGCTTGCCCTTGGCGATATCCGGGACAACAGGCTGATCCCGTCTGAGGCCGGAGAGTTCATCCAGGATAAACGGGGACCAGACGATCATGGCCGCCCTTCCCGATAGGTAATCCATCCTGGTGTGAAGCCAGTAAAGATTGCCGGGTGGCGTAAAACGTGAAAGGGCCTTGTAGAACTCGAGGGTCTCGATCATGGCCGGGGTGTTCAGGTCAATGTTTCCGGAGGCATCTGTAAGCCGAACCCCGTTGGACAGGGCAAAGTGTTCAAAGACCTGTTGGGTATATATCTGACCGGGATCGGTGGCGACCTCGAAACCCCAGAGGAGCGGGGGCCTGTGCAGGGCCTTGGCCCCATTGAGAATGTTCTCCCAGGTGTTGGGCACCCTGAGCCCCTTGTCCCTGAAGAGATCTTTGCGATAGAGCAGGAGTTGTCCCCAGCCATCTATGGGTACCCCGGCAAGCCCCCCCTGAATTCGGGCAAGCTGCAGGGCCCTTGGGACAAAGGTTTTCTCTCCCAGATCCTTCACGATCTTGCTCCCGGTGCGAAGGTCCAGAATACCTTCAACAGCCCAGCCCATCGTGTAGTCTATGGGAAGCAGAACCACATCAGGGAGGGACCTGGCTGCGTAGGAGGCCGTGATTCGTTGAGTAAGAAGGTTTTCCTGAACCGGAACAACCTGGACCTGGATGCCTTTCTTTCGGGCAAAGTCTTTGGCGATTCCCTTTTGGACCACCATCCGGTCTTTTTCCACTTCCGTGGTCCAGAAGGTAATTGCCTTTCCCGCTTCTGTCCTGGGTGAACCCATTGCGAACAGGGCGATTACCATAAAAAGGCCAAGCGTTATTTTCCCTTTCATTACGCCCTCCTTCCAGCCCGGGGGTCAAGGGATGGGGTGGGTTAAAATATTTTTATACAATTGCCACCCAGGCCTGTCAAAATCTTTGTCATCTACTGGACTTCGTTTTTTTTCCTGATGTGGTATGTCTCTTGGTGCCCGAAATCTTTGGGGAGAACGAGGACACCCACATATTCGAGGGCGTATTCTTCACTGGATTCCACAATCAGGTTTGCCGCAAACTGCTCGCTTGCATAAATGCATCCCGGTATGGTCACCGGTTCTATCCGGGCTGCCCGGTTTATATGGGCCCCATAGGAGTTCGGCCTTCCGAGGACAGGATCCATTCCCTGAAAGACGGGGCCGGTGTGCAGGGCTATTCGGATGTTCATTTCCGGGGGCAAATGCTTCGCTTTCCAATCGGTTTTGAGGACCATATTTCTCAGGGTGAAAGCAAATCTTGCCATGTCTCTCGCATTTCCATAGATAGCAAAAATCGCGTCGCCCCACGTGTTTAATACCTCGGGCTTCGGATAGAAACCCTTCATTTTTTTTGCCAATATCTGAAGAAACTCGTACATGAAATAGGGGGTTTGCCCCTCTTCAAGTCTGCTGAAACCTTTTACGTCGGCAAACAATATGCACCGAAGATTCCTCTCAATTCCATAGGGGATTTCATAGCCAAGAACTTCATCCCCGGCCTTTGGAATGTTTAATGCCACTGTAGGCTTTCCCCGGTGAAATTGAGACAGATCGATGATTCTTTTCATATCCGGAAAAGGCCAATGTGCGATAAACTCATCGGTGCCTCCCCTCTTTTGCTCTTCCTGGCACAGATCTGTAACTGCCAGTAAATGCGGAGTGGTGAGCATGGACTTCGCCCTCAAGGTGCTCAGGCCCTGTATGATGCTGCCTGCAAAGGAAAAGAGATCATCATTTCCGAAATACCCCTCTTCGGTCACAAATTTTACTGAGGTTGCCTTCTCCAGCGCATTATGAAACCTCTTTTCCCATTGTTCCCCGGCAAATCGAATACTGGTTTGGATAAATTGTTCCTTCTGGAAAGGCAACACGATAGTGACTTCAGAGCCGCGTTCCTGCATCGCTTCAATGAAGAGGATGTCTGCACCGCAGGCTGCGGAGGAGTATCCCACTCCAACCTGCAGTTCTGACAAGGCCTCGGCAATTTTCTGCTTTACATGGTCTGCGATAGATTCCGGAAACCTTGGTTCTACCCGCTCCGGATGGTCCATCATGTTTCCGGAAAAGGCAACTATGCCGGGGGGGGCAAATTTTTCGAGAAATTCCTTCGGAACATCCATATGGCGAGCGATCATACGAAGCTGTTGATAGGTGCTGTTCACATCCCCGTAAAACTCCCCTGACATATGAAGGGCCTGGGCATAGTGGCGCACTGCTTCATCGACTCTTCCGAGAAGGAGATTGGCTTCACCGAGGGTGGATAGACACCAGTAATCTTTTTCGCAGGTTTCGCAGGCCTTGATAACCTCTTCTGCGATCCGAAGGGCTTCAGTACTTTCTCCGACGATAAGCGACATTGTGGCTGCGTTGATTCCGGGATAATAATCCCCCGTGATTTGAAAGTTCTTGAGATAAATATCCCGGGACCGATGGGCATACTCCAATGTGCGCGTTTTTTTCCAGATATCTTTATAGACACGGCCTAAAAGACCGGCCGTTTCAGAGTCACGCTCGTTTTTTATATAGAGCCCTTCCAGGCATATCCTCGCTTTGTCTGTAGCACCCAGCCTTGCCAGGGAGAGCCCATAAAGCTGTGCCAGTTTGAGGTTGCCTGGATCGCTTTCTATGGCATTCTGCAACAGATCGTGTGCTTCACACAGCCGGCCTTTTTTTATTAGGACTTCAACGGCCGCTATCGACCCGGCTTCTTCATATCCATTTTGATCGGAAACGCTCATTAGAATAATTTCTCCCAATACATTCGAGCTAAGATGAGACTAATGTTTAATGTGTCCCATGACATATTCTGCCATTTCTTGTGCCCCCCCTGGACGGATCATCGCAATGAGCCTTGAACTCACTTCACCTATATCGGAACGAAGTGCTGAAAAGAGCATTTCCAATTTCAGGGAACTCTCCCTTGTGACCCATCCCAGTCCCTGTTTGGCAAAGTAGTTCGCATTCAAATACTGGTGATCCCTGACCGCATAGGGGTAGGGGACGAAGAGTGCCGGTAGACCGTTAGCTGCCAGTTCCCAGACGGTTCCGGCACCGGCTCGGGACACTGCGAGATCCGCCTGAGACATCCGATCAGCCATGGAGCTGTCAAAAGGGAAAATATCCGCGTTCACATTTAGGGACCTGTACCTGGCTTTGACGTACCGGTAATCTCTCTCTCCCGTTTGGTGGGAGACGTCTATCCCCCTTTCGTCCAGAAAGGGGGCGGCGGACAGTGCAAAATTGTTAATGTACCTCGCTCCCTGGCTTCCTCCCATGAAGAGAACGCGAAGCACACTTCTTCGAACACGCCGTTTATTAAAGAATGCAGCATCGACGGGATAATCCCGTACCGGTGATCCATTGTCATAGGAACTGAAGAGGGTTTTGGCAAGGGGTAACAGCACGCGGTGTAATCCCCCGATTACGGCATTATGTTCATGAATGAAGAGAGGAATTCGCAGACTCACTGCAGCAAAACTAGCCGGCGCAGCAGCATACCCGCCAACGCTGAGAACGGCCTTCACGTGATGCCTCCTTAGAATACGCATTGCCGCTGCTGTGGCGAGCGCAATCTTGGACAGAGAAACGGCTTTGCCAAGGGGGTTGCGATTTACCACGCCCCGTGTATTGAGAAAGTAACATGCAGCAAAACCCTCCTCACAGGCAAACCAGCGGCGGTCCTGGCCATATGTCGATCCTATGAAGGTCGGTGCTGTCCCCAGCTCCAGGATTGCTTTTTTCAAGACACGCAGGCTGGAGAGATGCCCACCTGTTCCCCCACCGGTTAATGCGATCATGGATACTCCCCAAAAACTACAATTTCAAAATCATAGTTTATCGGCCCTATCCTGGGAGGCGGGAAACAAAGCATCAGACCATCCCCTCAAGCGATAGTATGCCAATGCGCCCCACTCCTTTAGGGCCAGTGAAAGCAATCCCAACCCTTTTGTCAAATCAAAGGCCGGAGTCATGTTGTAATGACCATCTGTTCTAAAGTCGACCGGATAGGGAATGATGGCCCAGCCAGCCTTTCGAAAGGCGCCGAAAGCTCTGGGCATATGCCAGGCCGAAGTGATGAGGACCCATTGGTCGTCACCTACGGAGGAAACCAACTGCCGGGAGAAAAGCGCATTTTCGTATGTGCTCCTGGCCCTTTCTTCAAGAATGACCCGGCCAAAGTCGATTCCCATCTGGTCAAAGAAGGATTTGGCCGGCAG
>JAFDIX010000762.1 GCA_019307805.1 Deltaproteobacteria bacterium
GCCGGGCATTCTGGTAGGCGCGGTGACCTCCCTGAAACCTGAAACCTGACACCAGTTGGATTGAAGGTATTCTGTGAGTCATGCCCTCTGGGCTTAGATCAAAGCCGGGTCATCTGGACCCGGAAGTTTACTGGGATTCCTGGTCCTCTTGAGCCTGGAAAAACCCGACATTTGCGCAGAGTGTTTTCAGGCTGTTCCGTTGCGCCTGAAGCAGTTCCCGGGTGGCCTGTTCTCCCTGGCTAACGGCCAGTTTTTGCTCCAGTGCATTCAAGGACGCCAGGGCCTCTTGACATGCCTGGTGGGAGGTGTTCATTTTTTCCTCCACAACATCCATCATGTCATTGAATGAGTCTTGCTCGGTTCCCAGTAGGTCCCCTCTCCGCAGTTTTATCCTGACGCTGAGGTCCCCGTTGGTAATCCTACTGAAAGCATCCTGAAACCGGTGCAGGGGGCCCAGGAAACGGTGAAAGGCACGGAGAGAATGAAGGCCGATGAGACAGAGTAGAGCAATCATAACGGGCCAGATCCTTGCGTGCAGGGTGAGCATGCGGTCGGCTGCCTCTGCCTGTTCGCGAAAGCTTGCGCTCTGGTCCCACAACGCTACGACGTCGGGCGCAAAGAGAGAGAATGCCATAAAAAGGATAATGAGAAGATTATAGCTCAGCACAATGGCAAGGAGTCTCATATGGCGCGGTCTGCCGCTCAACGGAAACTTTTTTCTTTTGAATTTTTCTACCACGGGGACTCCTTTCTTTTATGCAGATCTAAAGAGCTTCTTCAATGTACGTAAAACAGGGGCTCAGCTATCCGACTTGTCTGCAGGCCGGGGGATGGTGGCCAATGCAGGGAAAGTGAGGGTGAATTTGCTTCCCACACCGACCTCACTGTACAGATCGATCGTGGCATTATGCCGGTGAAGGATAGATTCCACAATGGACATGCCCAGTCCGGTCCCCTTGGTAGGCCCCTTGGTCGAGAAAAAGGGGTCAAAGAGTTTCTCCTTGACCTCTTTGGAGATTCCGCATCCGTTGTCCTCTATTTCCACGATCACGTTATCCGTTTTTTCAAAGATCGCGATGCGTATGGCACGTTTCCCGTTCCCCTTTTCTTCAAGTGCATCTGCCGCATTCATGATGAGGTTGGAAAAGACCTGTTGGAGGCTCTGGTCATCTCCTAGAACAGGATGAATACTTTTTGCCTTCTCGTAGATGCATTCAATACTCTTTCCCTTGAGCTGATGACGAAACAGCTCCACGATCTGATCCAGCACCAGATGAATGAAAATACCTTCGTATTTTTCGTCAGAGGTCCTTGAAAAAGATTTGAAACTCTCCAGAATGGTGTTGAGTCTGTTCACGGCCAGCATGATGGTCTTCAAACGTTTTTTTTCTTTTTCCGAACGGTCTTCCCGCATGGAAAGCTGCAGGAGACCGGAAATGGCAGAGAGGGGCTGTTTGACCTCATGGAAGATCCCGGCCGCCATCTGACCCATGGTACTCATTTTGGCTGTCCTGGTGAGCAGATCCTGTGTCTCCTCAAGCCTCTTGCTCATCTCATTGAAGGAATCGCCCAGGTTCTCGAATTCATCCTCGGTGTCAATTTCAACCACGTGGCCGAAATCCCCTTCAGCCACCTTTTGTGTCGCCTCTTTCAGTATTTCAATAGGGCCCATACTCTTTCGGATGGAGTTGATACTGAGCAGAAAGACCATTCCCAGGGACAGGAAGAGAATCATGGGAAAATACATCTTGAATGAGGCCATGGACCCGAAGACGACCTCTTCGGGTTCTCCCAGGACAATCACCCATTGAGGGGCGAGGTAGTTGGCCTCCAGGAAGAGGGCCCAGTAGGAGGCGTAAAAGGTGTCATCGCGCCGTTCCCACTTGAAATATCCCGAATGGGTGTCCGAGGCCCGGGCATGGACCTGAGCAAGCACTGTCGGGGGGATTGGGGAGGTGCTGAAGAGGACCTCTTTTGTCGGCCCCAGGACGGAGAATTCCGACAAAGGCGGGCGTCCCTCGGCCACTTCCCAAAAATAGGATCCCCTGATCTCTGCCATGAGAATGCCCTGTTTGGGGTGTTCATGCGCGGAACCCAAAAACAAGAAGAGCCGGGGGCGTTTGCCCCGCACTGCTTCGTCGAGCAGGAGGACCTTGCCGGACCGGATATGCCGTGCTTCAGGCTCGGAAAAGGTCGGCACCTTCCTCTTGTCTCCCAGGATGGCGTCATAACCCCCGCCGGGCTTGATCACACCGAGGCTGGTAAACCTTCCTCCCCATTCTGCGGTCAAATCCTGAGCGGAATTGCCCTTTTCCCTTGAGGTGTAGTGGTCCAGGTTGGAGCACAGGATCTTCATCTCAGCGCTCAGAAGGGACAGCTTATCATAGATGGAGAGGCCCAGGGCCTTGGCTTCCCGG
>JAFDIX010000763.1 GCA_019307805.1 Deltaproteobacteria bacterium
CATTCAGAACATCTACATCCGGAAGGTCGAAAGGGTTGGGGGCGAACTCCAGAATACCGTCATCCATACCTATCCAAAGGTATCCCAGTTCTGGACCTACGATGTGGACCAGTATTTGAAAACCCCCCTCTACTCGAGGGATTATCCGCCTCTGAAAAAGTAGGCATATAACCGTTAATTGGCGTTCATCCGGAAACAGCGGATCCCGGATGAACGCCATAAGTAATACACTTTCAACGCTCAGGAGAATGTTCGAATAAAGAATGTTTAAGCTGAGCGCTGATTGCTGACCGCTCTTTAAGGAGGAAATGGGTGGAACCACCTTGTATGGTCCTTAAGGACCTCACCAAAGAATTCGGAGGGTTGACGGCAGTCGATCACGTCAACCTCGAGATAACCCCCGGGGAGAGGCACGCCATCATCGGATCAAACGGTGCCGGAAAGACGACCGTTTTTAATCTCATCTGCGGCGACTTAAAACCCACCAATGGACAGATCCTTCTTTTCGGCCAGGACGTAACCCGTCTTCCCACTCACAAGAGGATTGCACAGGGCATTTCAAGGACATTTCAAATCAACAAGCTCTTTCCAAAACTGACGGTGCTCCAAAATGTCCTTTTGGCTGCACAGGGGCTTGAAAAAACAAAATATGTCATGTATCGCCCCATGACTTCCTACAAACATCTGCATGAAAAGACCGAAGAGATATTGCGGCAATTCGAGATGTGGGAAAGGCGGGACGACCTCATAGAAACCCTCTCATACGGGGAGCAACGCCAGATAGAGATCTGTCTGGCCCTTATTGAGAACCCCCGTCTGCTGCTTTTGGATGAACCGACAGCCGGACTCTCCAGGGCCGAAACCATGGCCTTTACGTCTATCCTGAACAAGCTGGATGCAGAAATCACCATTTTGCTCATTGAACACGATATGGATGTCGCCTTTGAATTTGCCGAAAACATAACAGTCCTTCAACTGGGGGCACTGGTCGTTTCGGGAAACAAGGATGAGATCAAGGCCAACAAAAAGGTACAAGAAATTTATTTAGGGACGCAAAAAGATGATCTTGAAAATTAAGGATATCCACACCTATTATGGCGAAAGCTACGTGCTTCAGGGAATCTCCCTCAATGTAGAAAAGGGCACCATTGTTGGAATCCTCGGTCGTAACGGGATGGGAAAGACAACCCTGATACGATCTATTATAGGTTTTACCCCGCCACGGAGGGGTGAGATCTTCTTTAAGGACGTGGATATCACCCATATGCCGTCCCATAAAATCGTGAAAATGAACCTGGGTCTGGTACCCCAGGGACGGCGCATCTTTCCGTCCCTCAGCGTCCTGGAGAACCTGAGGGTGGGGGCCAGGGGGCAAGGAAGCGATGCCTGGAATGAAGACAAAATCTATGAGGTCTTTCCGGTCCTCGAGGAGCGCGGTCTTCACAAGGGAAATCAATTGAGCGGTGGAGAACAACAAATGCTGGCCATCGCCAGGGCCCTCATGGGCAACCCGGAACTCCTCCTCATGGACGAGCCCGGTGAAGGCCTGGCACCCATGCTGGTACAAAAAATTGGGGAAGCCATTCTGCAGCTCAAGGAACGCGGGCTGTCCATACTCCTCGTTGAGCAGAATCTCCCCTTTGCCATAGAAACTTCGGACTACATCCATGTTCTCAGTAAGGGTATGATCGTACATTCGTCAACCCCGAAAGCGCTTTGGGAGAACGAGGAAGTAAAAGCAAGGCATTTAGGGGTATAGGTTCACTCCCCTCTTCCCTATGCATTATCAGAGAACCCTTCTCCTCCCTCAGATCGAAGATTCTTTTTTCAATTTGATCCCTTCCATGTTATTATTTTTGGACACATCATTCTTCAAGGAGGACGTAAGACAGTGAAATTTGATCGACACTGTAATGGATAAAACCGGAAGGAAGAAAGATATCAAATAAATGAGATTTAAGAGAAACCCAGATAGAATACTGATTAATACACAAAAAATGTCACACGAAAAGGAGGGTTACCAGAATGAAAAAAGATGATCGTTTTCCCGCAGAGTTGGCAGAAATCCGCGATATTGCGTACAAAAAATTACAGGAAAATACACCTGCCAGGGTGGACAACTGGACCCATGTCGCCGGTGGCAGTGAGACGGGCTCCACCTGGAAACGGAATCTGCAGGCCTTTGAGGGAGTCGGGTTCAAAAATAAGACCATCAGCAATGTTGATCCTGAAAAGATGGACATCTCCGTGGACTTGCTCGGCACAACGTGGGATGTGCCCATGGCCGTTGCGCCCATGTCCGCCGCCATAAGCACGGTCTGCAAGGATGCCTTCATTGAGCTTGCCCGGGGCGCCAATGCTTCGGGGATCCCGGCCAGTATAGGCTATCCTGCCGGTCCGGACACCCATGTCAAG
>JAFDIX010000764.1 GCA_019307805.1 Deltaproteobacteria bacterium
CCCACCCTATAATGTCTATATGATGAAGAAAGCTATAGACGCATTCGGGCTGTATTGATTTCGGTAATGACTGTGAGACCCCATAGAGCGATATAAATCCACTCTTGAAAGATTTGACCGTTGTTTCCGGGCTCTGTGCGGGCGACCCGGTGAATGTGGAAGAATATTGCAAAAAGCTGATCGATGTTGTAGGGAAGGGAGGCGGTTTTATCCTGGACGGCGGCATCGGGGTTCCGGATGAAAGCTCCCCTTCCTCAGAAGTTTTCGGCGATGCTGGGCGGAAATTTCAAGGGCATGGGGTCGAATGAGCGCTCGATAATATATTATGAGAAAGGGATTCAAATGAAAGCGGAAAAACTGGATCGTGTTCTTGTTGCGGTGAAGGATCTGGAGGCATCGGCACAATTTTTTTCAGATCTGCTGGGCCTGACATTTGATGAGGTGCATGAGGATCCGAGCCAGAACGTGAAATATATTCGGACACCTCTGGGTTTTGAACTCATTCAGTCTACAACGCCAGACGGGGCTGTGGCCAGGTTCATCGAGAAGAGGGGAGAGGGGCTCTATGGGGTCATATTCAAGACCTCTGATATGCAGTCCTCCATCAAGGACCTGGAAGCAAAGGGACTCAAATGTGTGGGCAACCCCGTGACAGGGGGACTGGAAGAGGCCTATTTTCATCCCAAGGATTCAAAGGGTGTGATGATCGCGCTCTGCGACTATGACGAAATGCATGGCGCCACCATGGCCGAGATCAAAGGGAAGTGAAAGGAATGGAGAACATGGACAGCGAAAACCAGAGCAGGGTAGACATGTGCATGCAGTGCGGAATGTGTGCCGGAAGCTGCCCTGAATTAGGGATCACCCCCTTCAACATACGCAAGCTGGTGAGAATGAGGCATTTAAAGCAAGGGATTGAGAAATCTATTCCATGGTACTGTACGTCATGCGGCGAATGTACCCTCCGATGCCCGAGGGATGTCAAGCCTTCTGAAATGATTATGGAGGTGAGGTCCAACCTTGTGGAAGAAGGTCAGATACCCCTGTCCATTCAAAAGGCCCTTGAGAACACCTTTGTCCAGAAGAACCCATGGGGGCGTCCCCAGAGCAAAAGGGGTGCCTGGACAGATGAAGTGGATGTGGAGATTCCCCATGTAAAGGACACGGAATCCAAGAGACTTCTTTTTACCTGCTGTATTCAGGCCTATGATCCCCGGTGCATGGTCATTCCCGGCAATGTGGCAAAGATTCTCCAAAAAGGCGGTGTGGAGTTCGGCGTGCTGGGCAATGAGGAGGCCTGTTGCGGCAATGAGATACGAAGAATGGGGGAGTCAGGACTTTTTGAAGATCTTCAGGAAGAGAATATCGCGACCCTTGAAAAGCATGGGGTCAAGGAGATTATCGCCCTCTCTCCCCACTGCATGAACGCGCTCAAAAATGAATACGGAGATCTGGGCATCAAGGTCTCCCACTATACCGAGGTGGTGGCAGACATGTTGGAAGAGGGCATCCTGACCTTTTCAGCCCCCTTTAATAAAAAGGTGATCTACCATGACCCCTGCTTCCTGGGGAAACAAAACAAGATTTTTGATGCACCCCGAAAGATTCTCTCCTCTATAGAAGGTCTCGAACTCCTGGAATATGCCAGTGCGAGAGAGAATTCCCTCTGCTGTGAAGGGGGCGGGGGCAGGATGTTTTATGAAGCGGAGATCAACTATCCCAGGAATAGTGAAAAGAGGGTTGAGGAGGCCGTTGCCAAAGGCGCGGAAGTACTCACGACCAGTTGTCCCTTCTGTGTCATGACCCTTGAAGACCCTGCCACGGAAAAAGAGCTGCCGGTGATGGAAGTCTCTGAAATCATCGCAGAGGTTTTGTAGGGAGGCTTTTAAAACAGGGTTCGAGGGGGTCAAGGATTCAAGTAGGGTATTTTTGGATAAAAAACATCGCCCCTTTTCCGATCTACCCATGGCACATGGGTGGTGACTCCTCTTATAAATGCCAGCTCCTTGGAGCCGGCATTTATTTGCATTGCTGCATGATTTCTGTCATCACGTTGTTTGGGCAAGGGGTCAAATCGCAGGCCTTTTTCAGGTCAGAACAGGCCTCCATCTGGTTGCCCATTACCATCCTGGCACTTCCTCGATTAAAATAGGCCAGGGCAAATCGCGGGTTGAGCGCGATGGCCCTGTTGTAATTGAATATGGCCTTGCCGAATTGGCCCTTGGTTGCATAGCCGGCTCCCAGATTGTTATAGGCTGAAGCCAAGTTCGGATCCAGCTCAATGGCCATCATGCAATCCTCGATGGCGTTGTCAGGCTTTTCTTTGCGAAGATAGGCATTGCCCCGATTGTTGAATGCCCTTGCATACCGCGGGTTTATCTCTATGGCCTTGTCGTAATCTAAGATGGCCTGACTATGGCCTTGTCGTAATCTAAGATGGCCTGAACATATCGGTCCTGGGCAGAATAGGATATTCCCCGATTGTAATAGGCCATGGCCAACCTGGGGTTGATTTGGATAGCGTGTGTGAAATTCTCGATAGCCTGGATATTTTTGCCATTGTGGGAATAGGCAAGGCCCAGATAGGTGTAGGCCATGGCATTGGTGGGGTCCAGGTCAACGGCCTCTCTATGATCAGAAAGCGCCTTGCGAAAGCGGCCGTTTACATCCTGTACGACCCCGCGGTAGGAATAGGCCATGGCAAACCCGGGATTCATTTTTATGGCTTTGGTATATCTTTCGATGGCTTTGGCCCATTCCCCCCTCATGGCGTATTGTGCTCCCTTCAGGAAGGTACGGGCCGTTTGGGGCTTCAGCTTTTGATTATTTACATCTTCAAGGACCTTCAGGTAGTCTTTTACAGGTTCATAGTGGGGGTTTACCCCCAGTGCATTTTGAAATTCCGTTTTGGCCTCAGTCAGATTCCCCTGAACCGCCTGATCCAGACCCTTGAGTACAATCCG
>JAFDIX010000146.1 GCA_019307805.1 Deltaproteobacteria bacterium
TTCCAGAGATCGCCGTCACTGCGTTCATGGCCGAGGGTGCACATCTGGTACATCCAGTCCTTGCGATGGGTGATGGCCGTCACAGTGAAGACCGGGCACATCATGCTCTCCTCAAAATATCCCATCCATTCCCCAAAGGTCCCCTCCCACCGGCATGCATCCGGATTCAACTCCAGTTCCCCTTCCAGGATCAACTCCGCATGTGCCGGAACATCCAGGTCAATGGTCTTGCACTGGACCATCTCCACGGCCTCACCCCGCAACGCGCCTGCCAGTTCAAACTCGTCGTCCATAAAAGAACCCATCTTGCAGCAGGCCGTCATATTAACGACCGGATCCGGCCCCACCGCAATGGCCACGGGCATGGTATCCAGGCCTGCAGCACGGGCCCGGGCCACATGGATACCGATGTCCTGGGTAGCAACACACATAATGCCTGTGGTCTTCTCATCATGGATCATGGCCCGGTACATGCCGTTGTTTCGGCCAAACTCGGGCTTGACCTGGTCCCTGGTAATGACATTGGGCAGGGTAATATAGGGACCGCCATCCATACGGTTCCATTTTACGATGGGAAGCTTCTTGAGATTGACATCATCCCCGGTGATGACCACTTCCTGGCACGGGGCATTGTCCACGGTTTTGGGTTTTATCCAGGTATCCTTATTGGCCAGGGCCTTCGCCACCCGGTTGCGGATCAGCACAAAATTCTTTTCCATGGTGTCGGCAGGCTCAATGCCAAGGGCTATGGCGTTGCGCTGAAGGGTTCCCTGGGCGTTGGCCACCACTGGCGCATCATAGCCCTTGAGCTTGAATCGAATGGCCGGACCCCCTCCCCTCTCGGAGAGCTCCCAGCCCAGAGAGGAGACCTCAAAACCGTCTTCCATCTCTTTTTTGATTTCCACAAACTGCCCTTCTTGATTGAGTTTCTCCAGGAAACTCCTCAGATCGTTAAAAGCCATAATATTTCTGCCTCCTTAATTATAGATTCGTATTTTTTTCGTGACTATCTCAGACGGGCAGGCGAAAAATGCGCCTGGCATTCTCCTTGAAAATCTGCTCTTTTTCAGAATCGGCGATGGACATGCGTTCCACCCCGGCGATGGTGTCTCGGATGTATTTCGTCCCGCCCTGGCTGTCGTGGGGCATGTCCGTGGCAAAGAGAATGTGGTCCGCCCCGAAAAAGTCATACCCGCACATGAGTCCCGGGGTGTAGCCGTGAATGGCCGTATCCCCGTAAAACATCCTGAAATAATCCAGAATGGGTTTACGCAGTTTCCGCGTATATTTGGTTTTAAAAAAGACCTCTGCATAGTCATAGCACCCATCAATCCGTTCGCTGAAAAAGGGAATCATGGCCCCGCAGTGGTGAATCACAAACTTCAGATCGGGAAAGCGGTCAAAGATGCCGCTGAATACCAGACGCGTCATCAAAACGCTGGACTCGTAGGGCCAGCCCAGGACCTGCCAGATCCAGTAGCGGGAGTGGTCTTCACCAGCATAGTCGGGGGTGTCCCTCCTCCGCATGGGATGGATGAGAATGGGTAGGTTGAATTCATTCATCATCTCGTAAAAGGGAAAAAACTCCTCCTGGTCCAGGGCCTTGCCCGATATGGCACTGTGAAGCTGGACTCCCCGCAGCCCAAGGTCCAGAATGGCCCGCTCCCCTTCCTTGAGTGCCGCCTTCATATTGTGCATGGGAAGGGCGGCCATGGCTCCCACAATACGATGGGGATATTTTGTCTGCAGTTCCGCCATTTCGTCGTTGACGATCTTTGCCAGGTCGGCTCCGTCCTTGGGTGAAACCACGGCATCAAGGGGGGGACCTGCCAGTGTGAGAATTTGTGCATAGTCCTCGAAATCCTCCATGATGCGCAAGCGTGCCTCCATATCATTGATGGCAGGCGTCAGTTCAAGTGGAGACACAAGGTAGGGTTTTTTGTCGACCCGTTTGGCGAGTGCTGCACGGTAGCCGGGCGGGGCAAAATGGGTAAATACATCAATCTTCAGGCCCATAAGTTCTCCTTTCTACTTCTCAGAAGCCAGTTTTGTTTGGATCTCTTCCTCGAGTTGACGCTTATTAATCTTGTTACCGCCTGCAACCAGGGGGAGTTCATGGATCAGTTCCAGTCTTTCCGGAATTTTATAAAGCGCAACATGCCGTTCCCTGAAAAAGGAAGACATCTCATCAAAGTTGAGGACCTCTCCCCTTTTGGGCACCACAAAGGCACATGCCCTCTCGCCCATCTCCTCATCGGGCATACGCACCAGGGCCGCCTCAGAAACCTTTGGGTGCGCCACGAGCAGTTCTTCGACCTCCTTGGGATAGATGGTTTGCCCGCCACGGATGATGATATCCTTCACGCGACCCCTGAGATAGAGATTGCCCTCTTCATCAATGGTTCCCAGATCACCCATATTGAATTTCCCGCCAATTCGGGACTCCGCGGTCGTTTCCGGATCCCGGAAATAACCCCCCACGCAGTGGGGCCCGTCAATGGTCACCAGCCCGACGCTGCCCTTGGGAACCTCTTCTCCGGTATCCGGATCAAGGAGGGTGGCCTCATTGCCCCTCAGTATCCTGCCCACGGTCTTGAGCCGTATTTCCTGAGGGGCATCCAGATACCCGCTTGCCACCGCGCCGACATCCATACCACCGTACCCTTGAATCACCTTGCACCCCAGTTTGGCCTCTGTCTCCACTCCCAGGTGGTATGCCAGGAGTCCGCCGCTCACCTGAATAAATCTGAGGGAACTCAGGTCGTAGTCCTGGCGCCCCTCAAATTCGACAAGCCTCACAAGATGGGTTGGCACCGCCCCCACTGCGGTCACGCGCTCCCCCTGGATCAGGCGGCAGGCCCCCTCGGGCGTAAAATGCTCCAGCATGACCGTCCTGGCCCCCACTTGTGGGGGGGTACGATGTACCAGGGTCTCTGCAGACCCGGAAATGGAAGGGCTGACCGCTGCCACCACATCATGACGGGTCATTCCCATGTCCTTGATGTATTCCCGTCCTGTGGCCAGTCTTGCGGAGCCTACCCATTCCACACACTTGGGAATACCCGTGGATCCGCTCGTGGTGGTGATTTCTGTAAATTCAAAGGGCTCAAACTTTTGTCGATCAAGACGCTGATCGCCTTCCCTTTCAGACGGGGTCTGAATAATGTCGTAGAACGATAGACCCCCTGAAGGGATCTCATCGCCCACCACGTACAGGTGTTTGAGATGTGCAAACCTTTCCTGCATTCCAGAAAACATCTTGAAGAAGTCAAAACCCCTGAATTGGGCGGGAAATACCGCGCCCACCGCCTCGGTCCTTGCCAGGACCGCAGCGATTTCCGTTTCGCGAAATTTCGTCCCCACAATGGCCACCAGGAGGCCGGCCTTTTCACAGGCCAACCGGGTCAAGCTCAATGGAACACTGTTGTAAAGCTGGCAGAGGATTACGTCATCCTTTTTGAAGCCTGCCTCCAGAAATGCGGCCGTCAAACGGTGAATCATTCTTGTCCCTTCAGACCAGGTCAATCGAAATTGAGAATCAATCAGGGCCTCATCATCGGGATAGCGTTCCGCATTCTGCTCCCAGAAATCCACGGTAAGCGCGTCTGTCCAATAACCTTTCTCCCGGTAGGTGCTGATCATTTCCCGGGTATATCTTTCAACTTTCCCCATCTATTGTCTCCTAATGGAACCGCACCCCAAAAGTCGTGAAAGCTTTTCCGCCCCTTCACTAAGGGACTCCTCAATAATCTTCTCCTTAGGAGGGACAAAACGTATACTTGGAAGGGTAACAAGAATGGCGCCTACCACACTGGAATACAAGTCAAAGACCGGGGCTGCCATGGCAACAAGCCCTTCATGCTGTTCTTCACGGGAGTAAGAAATGCCTTGGGATTTTATGGTTTTCAATTCTTTCTTCAATACATCAAGATCAGTAATGGTGGTAGGAGTCAGCGGCTCGAGTGGTACCGATGAAAGGTATTCAGCCAGCAGTTCCTGTGAGAGGTACGCCATGATGGCCTTTCCCCCGGCAGTGGTATGCAGAGGGGCCCGGTATCCGATCTCTATGGACCTCTTCAGAGGCTGCGGGGAATTTTCCCCATAGACAATGAGCATCTTAAACCCTTTTCTTACGGCCAGGGCACTGGACTCATTCGTCCTGGTCATCACATCTTGGACGATGGGACGGCCTATTTGGACGATATCCAGGTCAGTGAGAAATTTGCCCGCCAGGACAACGAGCTGAGGGCCTAATACATAGCGTCTGTCTTCTTTGCGTTGGCTAAGGAAATCATGGGCCACGAGATCTGACAGGAGTAAGGAAAGGCTGCCCTTGGGAATATTCAGGGCTGCAGAAAGCTCGGCATTGCTGATGCCATGATTGCTGGCACCAACCGTCTCAAGGATTTCCACCACCCTGTTTGCAGACTTGACCATGGGCCCTGCCTAGGAAGGGTTTACATATGTAAACTTTGTTCAAAAAACAATATGGGCAGAATTATAGAAAAGAATGGTGCTTGTCAAGGCCAAATTATGATGCTGGATGCCTGTTTGAGCGCAGAGCAAATCCCGATTTATCGAGGATGCTTGATGCTGGATACTTGGTAATGCTCCGATAATAAATCCCAAAACAGCCAGGCCGGACCCCATCGAAGCGTTGCGCAATGAGTAAACACCCGGGTTTTGATAACAAGACCTTTTGAAGGAACCTGACATACGTCAGACATATCTCAGGTTTTTGATGTGGATGATACTTTCAGAGGTGAATATGGTATCATCACAGATAGCCTATAAAATCTTAAATACCGACATCTAAATATCATTAATCGCCTAAAAAACAATTGACATATCGATGACTTATCGTATTATATATCATTCGATGGATAGCATGTTATAAGTTCTGATTTATTAAATTCAATCCTGCCGGTTATATCAAGCGACAGGCTATGGAATCCGAAAAAAGTTCGTAACGTACGTTTAATGTCGCCCGCACCTTGATAAGATGATGAAAAAAAACGAACTCAAAATCATTGCTGCCAAGGGAGAAGACAGCCGTCTACAATTCAAGCAGGACATCCGCAATGTGGATGCCCTTGCGGCGGAAATGGTGGCTTTTTCCAACAGCGAGGGTGGCCGTATTCTTATTGGAGTCACCGATGCCGGGGAACTTAAAGGGGTTTCCCAGGCTGAAATCGGCCGGATCAACCAACTCATCAGCAATGCGGCCAGCCAGCATGTACGCAGTCCGATTTCACCGTTAACGGAAAACATAGTGGTAGTCTCAGGTCGTGTGGTGATCGTTCTTACCATCCCCAAGGGGATCGACAGACCGTATTTTGACCGCAATGGGGTGATCTGGCTCAAGAGCGGTTCGGACAAACGACGGGTGAATTCAAAAGAGGAGTTGCGTCGCCTCTTCCAGATGTCTGAGCAGTTCCATGCTGACGGCCTACCGGTCAAGGCGGACCTGGAGGCCCTGGACAAGCTGCGTTTCCGGGATTTTCTGAAAACGGAATACAATCTCGATATTCCGGATGCACCGGAAGATCTGCGCAAATTACTCCAGAACATGAACCTTGCCAACGATGACGGAAGATTGAACCTTGCCGGGGTATTGCTGTTTGCTGAGCGGCCTGAATGGATCGTGCCGCAATTTATCGTCAAGGCCGTCCGTTATCCCGGAAATGACATTCACGTCACGGATTATGTGGACACCGAAGACTATGCCGGGCCGATGCGGAAGGTCTTTGACGACGCCATGGCTTTTGTCCTGCGCAATCTTCACAAAATACAGGCCGGACGCAGTGTGAACGCTCCGGGAATTCCCGAGATTCCACCGCTGGTCTTCGAGGAACTGTTGGTCAATGCGCTGGTTCATCGGGATTACCTGGTCAGCGCGCCCATCCGGATCTTTGTGTTCGATAACCGGATCGACATTGTCAGTCCCGGGCATTTACCCAATAGTTTGACGGTCGAAAAAATCCGGACCGGCAATTCAATTATCCGCAATCCCATCCTGGTTTCCTATGTCGCAAAAGGCTTGCTGCCTTACCGGGGTCTCGGCTCGGGCATCAAACGGGCATTGGAGGCCTGGCCTAAAATTGACTTTACCGATGACCGGGATGGCTGTCTGTTCACTGCAACAGTTCACCGGAAGGCCGAAACAAGTTCGGGGAAAACGTCGGGGAAAACGTCGGGGAAAACGTCGGGGAAAATTCTGGCCGCATTGAAACAGGATGGGAATTTGACCATTCCCGAACTATCCTCAATAATCGGTGTAACAGAACGATCCATAGAACGGAATATCAAAAAATTACAGGAGCAGAACCGACTGCGCCGTGTCGGCCCAGCCAAGGGAGGCCGTTGGGAGGTTCAATGACCTATAACGAGGCCGAAACCCGTTATTTCCTGATCGATCCGGTCCTGCGTGAAAAAGGTTATAACGATCATCAGCGGCTGAAGCTGGAAACCCCCTCCCCGGTGGAACCTACCGGCCCTAAGGGAAGGCGGCGCAGAGGGCCGGGCCGCACCGATTATCTGCTGTGCGTTCAGGCAGGCGAGATGCCCAAGCCCCTGCCCGTTGCCGTGCTGGAGGCCAAAAAAGAGTCCGAAGATCCACTCAAGGGCATGCAGCAGGCCAAGGGCTATGCCGACTGCCGGCGTCATGATGTGAAATATGTTTTCGCCACCAATGGTCATCGTTATGGAGAGTTCGACAAGATTACCGGTTTGCAGGAGGGGCCATTTCCTTTTAAAGATTTCCCGGCGCATCCGGATCTTACCGTCCGCTATGCCAGGGATACCGGCATTGATATCCACACCCCCGAGGCGGCCATGCTCTTTATGGCCGACAGTCCCGCCTACCCGCAGGCACGTTACTACCAGGATGCCGCCATCCGGGCAGCCTTTGAAAAGATCATCCGCTGCAGGCAGAAGGGTGAACCCGCTCACATTCTGCTGTCCATGGCCACGGGCTCAGGAAAGACCATCATTGCCGCTAACCTGCTCTGGCGCCTGCACGAGGCACAGCAACCTCGGAAGTGGGGTCGGGCCACAGCAACTTATTGATATTTATAT